>NZ_FUKP01000063.1:0-136874 GCF_900163825.1 Micrococcus lylae
AGCCAGAGGAATCGGCCCCTTCCGCGTACGCGGAAGGGGCCGATTCCTCTGGCTCGGCGTCGGGCCCGGTCCCCTTCGGGGCTTCCCGACGACGGCCGGCTCAGCCCGCCGGCCGCGCCACCTCAGCCGTTCTGCCGCATCACCGACCGAAGAGCCTGGCGAAGAAGCCCTTCTGCTCGCCGCCGGCTGCGCGGGCCGCCTCCACCTCGGCGGCGGAGTGCTTGCCGTCGCACCACTGTCCGGCGGGGACGGTGCGCTTGACGGAGTCGATGTGCTGGCCGCAGCCGGCCCAGGTGGTCTTGCCGCAGACCTTGCAGTTCACAGGACGGCACATGGTGGGGATTCCTTCCGATCAGGTGTCACGGCGGCCGGCCGGCCGCCGTGTGAGGTGTTCGGTGGGCGGCGTTGTGGGGGCGCCGCCCGCGTGGCGCCGCAGGGGTCCGGCGGCACCGTGGGCTCGGTCAGGAGAGGGTGAGGAAGAGCTTCTCGAGCTCCTCGACGGTGAGCTTCTCCTCCTTCTCGGCCCTCTCCGGATCGGCGATGCAGTGCTGCATGGCCGAGGAGACGATCGCGAAGCCGGCCCGGTCCAACGCGGTGGAGACGGCGGCGAGCTGGGTGACCACGTCACGGCAGCTGCCCTCGCCCTCGACCTCGCGGATGACGGCGTCGAGCTGCCCGCGGGCGCGCTTGAGGCGGTTGAGGATCTTGCGCTGGGTGGCGTCGTCGGCGGCGCGCATGGCGGCTCCTTGGGTATGTGCGAGATGCGTGCGGGGGGCGGAGGAGACTGATCGGATACCCGGCAGGGTATAACGACGACGGCCGGACGGTCAGCCGAGCAGGGCCAGGCCCTCCCGGACGAGCACGAACGCGCCCATCACCAGGACGAACCAGCCGAAGCCCTTCTTCAGCGCCTGCTGCGGCACCCGGTGGGTGAGCGGGGCACCGACCAGCGCGCCGACCACCGCCGCGCCGGTCACGGGCAGCACCCAGGACCAGTCCAGCGACGTCCCGGTGAGGTGTCCGCCGAGTCCGGCCGCGGAGTTCATGGCGATCACCATGAGGGACGTCGCCACGGCCCGCCCCATGGGCAGCTTCGCCAGCAGCACCAGCGCCGGGACCACCATGAACCCGCCGCCGGCGCCGACGGTGCCGACGGCCACGCCGATTCCCAGACCCTGCAGCAGGGACTGCCGCAGCGGCGTCGGCGCAGTGGCCGGGTCCACCGGCTTCCGTCCGCGGATCATGCCGATCGCGGAGGCCACCATCATCACGGCGAACAGCACCATGAGCAGCGCACCGGGCAGCCGCGCGCCCACCAGGCCGCCGAGCAGCGCACCGGCCATGGAGGACACCCCGAAGACCGCCCCCACACGCCACTGGACGGCGCCGCGCCGGGCGTGCGGCAGCAGCGCCACCGCCGAGGTCACGGCCACCACGAACAGGGATCCGGCGATCGCCTGCTCCGGCGGCAGCCCGGCCACGTAGGCCAGCAGCGGGACGGTGAGGATGGAACCGCCGCCGCCGAGCAGCCCCACGAAGAGGCCGACGACCACCGCGAGGATCAGCACGAGCCACAGCACGGCCGCGGCCTCCTTCCTCCCGGGCTCCGGTCTCCGGCCGACGGCCGGCGTCCACGACGGGCCCCTCCCCCGCCTCCTCCATGATCATCACCTCGGTCAGCCCTCATCCAAAGCCTGCCACGCGGCATAGCTGCCCTCGAGCTCGACCACGTCGAACCCGGCACGGCGCAGGGCCTGGGCGGCCACCACGTTGCGCAGGCCGGACTGGCAGAAGGTCACCAGTCGCCGGCCCTTCGGCAGCCGGTCCCGGTGGAACAGGACCTTGCCGGCGTTCAGCTGCATGGCGTCGGCCACGGTGCCCGCGGAGAACTCAGTCTTGTTGCGCACGTCCACGAGCACGGCGTCCGCCCCCGACTCCGGCCCGCCGACCTGTCCCGCCTCGATTTGCGTCCTCAGCTCGGCGGCGGTCACGGTCGGCACCGGCTCGAGCTCGAGCCCGCCCAGCGACGTCACGAACGCCGCGGCGGCGTCCACGCCCACGCGGATCATGTGGTCGCGCATACCCTCCGCGTCCTCACGGTCCGCGGCGAGCAGCACGATGTCCGCGTCGTCGTCCTCCGGGTCGTACGCCCAGCCGGCGTGGGTGGCGACCTTGCCCCGGGACGGGAAGGCCAGCGCGCCCGGGACGGTGCCGGCGAGGATCTCGTCCACACCGCGGGTGTCCGCGAACACCACCCCGGACGCCAGCGCCTCCTCCACGCCCTCGGCGTCCAGTTCCTCGAGCTCCTTCAGCTCGCCGAGGATGGCCGGGCCGAGCCGGTTCTGGCGCTTCATGCGGGCGAAGTAGGCGTGGGCGTCCGGCTGGCCGTCCAGCAGCTCGTCGATGAAGCCCCGCTCGTCGCCCTCGGCCAGGTACCCGGCCCACCAGGCGTTCCTGCGCTCGTAGCCGACCGTGGTGGACGGCAGCGCGCCGAGGGCCTTGCCGCAGGCGGAGCCGGCGCCGTGGGCCGGGAACACCTGGACGTGGTCCGGGAGGGTCAGGAACTTCTCCTGCAGGGAGCGGAACAGCTGCTCGGCGCCCTCGAAGCGGGTGTCCACGCCACCGGCGGACTCGTCCAGCAGGTCCGGGCGGCCGAGGTCGCCGGCGAACACGAAGTCGCCGGTGAGCATGTAGCCGGGCTCGTCGGCGAAGGCGCCGTCGGTGACCAGGAAGGACAGGTGCTCCGGGGTGTGGCCCGGGGTGTGTACGGCCTGGACGGTGATGTTGCCGAGCTTCACCTGGTCCCCGTCGCGCAGCAGGTTCCCCTCGAAGCCGTAGGTCCAGTCCTCGCCGCCCTCGCCGGAGAGGTGGATCTGGGCGCCGGTGGCGTGGGCCAGCTCCCGGGTGCCGGAGAGGTAGTCGGCGTGGATGTGGGTCTCGGTCACGTGGGTGATCCGCATGCCCTGTCGGGCGGCGAGGTCCAGGTAGACCTGCACGTCCCGGCGGGGGTCGACGACGATCGCCTCCCCCTTCGCCTGACAGCCGATCACGTAGCTCGCCTGGGCGAGGTCCTCGTCGTAGATGCGCTCGAGCAGCATGGCTTCCCCTTTCCGTGGGGTGGTCTCTGGCCGCCGTCTGCGGCCTTGACTGTTCCCCGAGGCTTCCCGACGACGGCTCCTCACCTTTTCGCGATACCCCCGGGGGTATATGGTCGCCACACTACACCCATACCCCCTGGGGTATACAAGGGGCAGTGTCGGAGTTCACACCGAAGGCGACGAGAGGCCCCGAGGAGCGAGCCCAGACGCGACGACGGCCGCCCACCGGAAGGTGAGCGGCCGTCGTCGGGAAGCAGCGCGGGCGGGATCAGCCGCCGGAGCCGAGCGAGATCTCGCGGCCCACGGTCATGGACGCGCCGGTGTTGAGGTTCTGGCAGGTCACGTCCGAGGCGCCTGCGGTGCAGAGGAACTCGTTGAGGCGGGCGGACTGGCCCGGCACGAGGGTATGGGTGTCCAGGCCTTCCGCGCCGCCCATGTAGCCGGACGGCGTGAACAGGGCGGCCGGGCCGCTGTTGAGGACGCGGGCGCGCATGAACTCGCCCTCCGGGGAGGTCTCGCACTCCACGTAGAACTTGTACATGTCGCACAGGACGCCGTCCTGCGTCTCGAAGTACAGGTAGTCGTTGCCGTCGGCCGTGGACGCCTGGATGGTCGGCTCAGAGGTCGTCGGCGGCTCCGGCTCCGCGGCCGGTGCCGTGGTCGGGGCGGGAGCCGACGTGGTCGGGGCGGGAGCCGACGTGGTCGGGTCAGGCGCGGGCTTCGTCGAGGGGGCGGGAGCCTGGGTCGTCGGGGCGGGCTTCGTCGACGGCGCGGGCTTCGTCGTCGGGGCGGGCGCCTTCGAGGTCGGCGCAGGCGCCTGCGTGGTCGGCTCCGGTGCCTGGGTCGAGGGAGCGGGTGCCGCAGAGGACGACGGGGCCGGGGCGGCCGTCGGTGCGGAGGAGGACTGCGGGGCGGCCGTGGACGACGGCGCCGCGGAGGACTCGGCGGCGGACGGCGAGCCGGACTCGGTCTCCTCCGCGGTGGACGACTCCGACTCGGACGGGCTCGGGGAGGACTCCTCGGACGCCGACTCGCTCGGCGTGCCCTCGGTGGACTCGCTCGGCGTCGACCCGGTGGACTCGGACGCCGACGGACTCGAGGAGGCGGACGGGGACGTGGTCTCGGACGGGGTCTGCTCGGCCGCACCGCAGCCGGTGAGCAGCAGTGCGGCGGCGAGGACAGTGCCGCTGGACACGGAGCCGATGGTCGCAGAACGCAGGGTCATGGGGTCCTCACATGGGTCGGGGAAGACGGAACCGGGCGAAGGAGCTGGACGGAGCTGGACGAGGCGGGCGGAGCCGGCGGCGCGGGCGGAGCGGGCGGCAGAACGCAGGGACCGAGTTCAGGGCCCGATCAGCACTGTACGCGGTGGACGCCGGATGCGCCGATGATGCGCAGACGGTGGACAGGACGGCACCGTGCCGACGCACCCATGGCCCTGACCCGCCCGCCGCCGCAGCCCGCCAAGCCGCAGCCCGCCGCCGCAGCCCGCCGGGCCGCAGCATGCGGGCCGCAGCCTGCCGAGCCGCAACCCGCCAAGCCCACCTGCGGCGGTCAGAGCAGCGGCCGCAGCGGGGCGATGAGCGCCTCGACGACCTGGGCTCCCTTGTGGCGCTCGCGCCAGCGGTGCGGGTCCACGACCTCGCAGTGCTGACGGTCCGACTCGAAGATCTCCTCCATGCGGGCGGCGAAGTCCTTGTCCACCACCTCGAGGTTGGTCTCGTAGTTGTACCCCAGGGACAGGCGGTCGATGTTCGCGGTGCCCACCGTGGACCACTGGCCGTCGATCGTCGCGGTCTTCGCGTGGATCATGCCCGCCTTGTAGAGCAGGATCGTGATGCCGGCCTCGAGCATCTCCGCGGTGAACCCGCGCGAGGCCCAGTCCGCCACGATGTGGTTGGAGTCCATCGGCACCATCACCTGCACGTCCGCCCCGCGCTGGGCCGCCGCCTTCAGTGCGGTGAGGACCTGCTGGTCCGGGATGAAGTAGGGAGTGGAGATGCGGATGCGGCTCGTCGCCCGCTCGATGGCGTTCAGGTAGGTGCCGCGGATCGGATAGACCAGCTGGACGGGCAGATTCGAGGCGACGGTGACGCGCTGGTCCCAGGAGCCCGGCGCGAACCACTCCATCTGATCGTCCTCGCCGTGCGCGGCGTTCCACACCGTGGCGATCGAGTGGTCCAGGCCCCAGACGGCGGGACCGACCTCCTTCACGTGGGTGTCTCGCCAGAGGTGGGCGTAGTCGTCTCCGATGTTGAAGCCGCCGATGTAGCCGACTCGCCCGTCGATCACGAGGATCTTCGAGTGGTTGAACCCGGTGTGCCGGACGACGCCACGCCAGTACGGGCGCGTGAACGCCGGCATCCGGAAGACGCGCACGTCCTCGTGGAACTGCTGGTAGAAGGAATGCGGCACCACCAGGTTGGCGAAGCCGTCGTAGATGACCCAGACGTCCACGCCCCGCTCGGCGGCCCGGTTGCAGGCCTCGAGGAACCGCTGGCCGGTCCGGTCTCCCTTCCAGATGAAGGTCTCGAGCTTGACCGAGCGCTCGGCGGCGTCGATCTCCCGGATCATGTCGTCGTAGAGGTCCTCGCCGGAGGTGAAGATCGTCAGCTCCGAGTCGCCGACCGTGGCCGAGAAGGTGCCGGGCCGTTCGGCGGGGCGGGCCTTCCTTCCCGAGCGCTTGACCATGTCCACGGCTGTGAGGCCCGCGGCCACGGCGGTGGGGACCACCGTCACCGCGGCGAGCGCCCCGAGGGCGGCCTTTCGCAGGACCGGACGCAGCCTTTCCGCAGAGCCGAGGACGTCGAGGGGAGAGAGACGAGCCATGGTCCGAGTCTAGTGAGCCGCTTCCCCGCCTCGGCGGCGACATCGCGCAGAGCTGACTGGGGGTATCCGTGCCGGTCAGGCCTCGCGCTGCTGGCCGGAGGTCCAGGTGGCACCGGCCTCGGAGCGGAGCCGCACGAGCTCCACGGCGGCCGCCTCGAGGGAGGCGGACCACTCGGACTCGGGCTCCCACTGGCGGACCGGCTGGGCGCGGCCGTCGCCGGGGACCACCATGACGGCCAACGAGTGGGCCACGATCTTGGGGTCCCGCTCATGGCGTCGGGCCGCGTAGACGCGCAGCGCCACATGCATGGCGCGCGGGGAGGTGTGCACCAGCAGGGCGTCCACGGTGACCACGTTGCCGACCTCGATGTTCTCCAGGAACCGCACGCCGCCGGCGAAGGCGGCCACCACGTTCTCGGACCCGGACCAGCGGGCGGCGCAGATGGCTGCGGCCTCGTCGATCCAGCGCATGATCGCAGAGGCCCGGATGGTGGAGCCGATGGTGGTCTCGTCGGCCCCGGCGATGAAGCAGAGCTTCACGAGCTCGTCGTTCGGGCCGGCCTCCTCCGGGAACGGCAGGGCGTTCATGCCCTGCTCGATGGTGGTGCGCAGGACCTTGGCACTGTTCGCCTGCTCGTCCCGCATCCGCTGCGCCTCGGTCTCCGGGATCCAGGCGGGGGCGTCCACCAGGTGCCCGCCCTCTTCGGCCGCGTAGACCAGGAGGCACTCGGTGCAGACCATCGGTCCGCCGTCCGCGCCGGGCAGGCTGGGCATGATCAGCCGCGCCTGGACGTGGACGTACGGTCCCTCCGTGTGGACCACGCGGGCCTGGACGACGGCGCGGGTGTCCACGGGCACCGGGTTCTCGAACTGCATGTTGCCCACGTAGGAGGCGCGGACATAGGTGCCGGCCCAGCTCGCGGCGACCGCGTAGCCGGCCTTGTCGATCCACGTGATGACGGTGCCGGCGCCCACCGTGCCCGACGGGTGGGTGTACCCCTCCGCTGTGAACTCGAGGGAGAGGGCACCGCGCACTTGCATGCCTGGAAATCTATCACCCCGGCGGCTGAAGCTGTGCTGTACATCACCTTGCCTCAGCGGAGGCGGCTTCCCGACGACGACGGCCCCCCTGCGGCGTCCGGCGCGCCTCGGACACGGGTCGGGTTCGCGGCGCATCCGCGCCACAATGGTGGGCATGACCACCCCCGGAGAGCACCCCAAGTCCCCGATGGAGCCCGTGAACCTTCCGCCCGTCAAGGACACCCCGCTGCGCCGCCTGCAGGCACGCGTGGACGAGGCCGTGGAGGCCCACGGCCCCGGTCCGGTGTCCGCCGCCGCCGTCCGCATGCTCGCCGGTCGCACGACGGTCGAGGACGTGACCTCCGGCCTGGTGGGGACCCTCACCGGGGACGGCGAACACTTCAGCACCGAGGCCACCGGCGCCCTGGTGCTCACCGGCGTGTGGCACCGCACGGCCCTGGCCGCCGTGCGCGAGGCCCTCGGCCACGAGGACGCCGAGGTCCGCGCGGCGGCGCTCACGGTGCTGGGTGTGCGTGCCGAGGAGCTGCGCGCGGACCACGCCGTGGACCGTGCGCTGGTGGGCGAGGTCCATGACCGCTGTGGGGATGCCTCCCCGGAGGTCCGCGCCGCCGCCGCGACGGCCCTGGGCGAGCTGGCCGAGGGCCGGGACCTGGAGCTGGTGGTGCCGACGCTCACCACCCTGGTGATGGACGTGGACCCGGAGCTGGCGAACGCCGGCGAGCTGGCCCTCACCCGGGTGGCCGACCGCCTGGACCGCCCGGACCTGCGCGCCTCCACCGACTACTGAGGCCCCCGTCCGATGCAGTGCCCTCACTTCGACGCCGGCCGGTGCCGCTCGTGCGCCCTGATGGGCGTGCCCTACGCGGACCAGCTGACCCGCGCCGACGCCGAGGTCCGCGGCCTGCTGTCAGCGCACCTGAGGCAGGCCGAGACGGTCGGCGGCGGCGCCCTGCCGGCGACCCGCTGGGAGGCCCCGTTCGCCTCCGCCGAGTCCGGCTTCCGCAACAAGGCCAAGCTCGTGGTGACCGGCACGTCTGCCCGGCCGAGGCTCGGCATCCTGGACCCTGGCCAGCACCCCAGGCACCATGACGGCACCGGTCACGACCTGCGCGACTGCGGCCTCTACGCACCGGGCATGCAGACCGTGTTCGACGCCGTGGCGCGCTCCATCTCCCGGGCCGGCCTGACGCCCTATCACGTGGGCGCCCGCACCGGGGAGCTGAAGAACGTGATCGTCACCCTCTCCCCGGACGCCGAGTGCATGGTCCGCTTCGTCCTGCGCTCCACCGCCGAGCTGGAAGCCCTCCGTGCCGAGGTGCCCACGCTGCGGGGCGAGCTGGCGGCCGCGGGCGTGCCGGCCGTCGTCGTGACGGCGAACCTGCTGCCGGCGCACGTGGCGCTGCCCGAGGGCGAGGAGGAGATCCCCCTCGCCGGAGACCGGACGCTGACCATGCGCCTCAACGGGATCGGCCTGCGCCTGCGCCCGCAGGGGTTCTTCCAGACGAACACCGCCGTGGCCTCCGCGCTCTACGCCGACGCCGCGCAGTGGGTGGACGAGGCCTCCTCCGGCGAGCACGGCGTGGCGGTGCGCCGGGTGTGGGACCTGTACTGCGGCGTGGGCGGGTTCGCGTTCCATCTGGCGAGCGAGGACCGCGAGGTGTGGGGCCAGGAGGTCTCCGCCGAGGCGGTCGCCGCCGCGCAGGAGACGGCCGCGGCCCTCGGCCTGGCCCACCGCGTGACGTTCGACGTCGGCGACGCCACCGCAGCACTTTCGTTCGGGAAACCGTCGAGTCCGGACACGCTTTCGTTCGGGAAAGAGTCGGATTCTGGAGCACTTTCGTTCGGGAAAGAGTCGAGTCCGGACACGCTTTCGCGCACGACGCCGCAGACGGCCCCGGACGAAGCCCCCGACCCCCGCCGAGGCGACGGGCACACGCAGGCGCCGGACGTCGTCGTGGTCAACCCGCCGCGACGCGGGATCGGCGCGGAGCTGTCCGAGGCGCTCGAGGCCTCGGGCGTGCCCCTGGTGCTCTACTCCAGCTGCAACGCGAAGACCCTCGCGCAGGACCTGGCGCGGATGCCGTCCTACCGGCTCGAGCGGGCACGGGTGTTCGACATGTTCCCGCAGACCGCGCACGCCGAGACGCTCGTGCTGCTGCGCCGCCGCTGAGCCCGGTCAGGCAGGACCGGTCCCTCCCTGCCGCCGAACCAGAAGAAACGGCTGCTTCAGGGCCTCGCGAAGGGGCCGATTCTTCTGGTTCGGCGTGGGAGCGGGCGCGGGCGCCGGAGCGAGCTCAGCCCGGTTCGGCACGGGCAGGGGCTCAGCCCAGCAGCCGGCCGATCGCCTGCACGGCCGCCGGCCCGGTCGGCTCGCCGTCCACCCACGGCACCTGCACCAGGGGCACGTGGGGCACCTGCCGCACGAGGTCCGCCACATGCCCGTCCTCCGCTCGCGCCCGGGCCGCCAGCACCTCTCCGACATCCTCCGGCGAGCGCCGGTTCACCACCAGCGCGGCCACGGCGATCCGGTCCTCGGCGAGCCGACGGCACAGCTGCACGGTCTCCAGCACGGGCATTCGCTCGGCGGTCAGCACCGGCACGAACGCGCACCGCCGCCCGTCGGTCAGCAGCGCCTCCATGTCCGCGAAGATCCGGCGCCGCTCGGTGAGGACCTCACGGATCCGCAGGTCGCGGCGCTCCTGCGCAGTCCGGGGCCCCTCGAGGCCGCGTCGACCGTCCAGACCGCGCATCGCGTCCGCGAACCGCTCGGTCCTGTCCCGCCGCGCGAGCAGTCCGTCCGCCCAGGCGCCCATGAGCGTGGGCAGCTCGAGCAGGCGCGCGGTGTGCCCGGTGGGCGCCGTGTCGAACACGACCACGTCGAACCGCTCCCGCGCCTCCAGGGCGATCCGGGAGATCCGCTCCAGCAGCGCCGCCTCATGCGTGCCGGGGGACGCCGCGGCCAGCCGGAAGTAGCGGTCGACCTCCCGGTGCAGGTGCTCAGGCATCAGGCCGCGCACCGTGTCCTTCACCGCGTCCAGGTGCCGCGCCGCAACGGCGTCCGGGGCCACCTCCAGCCCGACGACGGCTCCCCCGCCCTCCGTGGTCAGCAGTTCCGTCTCACTGTCCCCCACCTGGGTGTCCCACAGGTGGCCGAGGTTGTGGGCCGGGTCGGTGGAGACCACCAGCACCCGTCGTCCCGCGGCGGCGAGGGCCGCGGCGGCCGCGGAGGCGACCGTCGTCTTGCCGACGCCTCCCTTGCCGCCGAAGAAGACGACCTCCCGGGAGGCGAGGTGCGCGGACAGGTGGGTGTCCGTCGTCGTGCTTCCCATGCCGGTGCACTCCTTCCCTCCGCCGAGCCAGAAGCTTCGGCTGGTTCACGGCCGCCCGAAGCAGCCGATTCCTCTGGTTCGGCGGATGCCCGGTTCGGCGGATGCTCGGTTCGGCGGACGCTCGGTTCGGCGGATGCCTGGTTCGGCGGACGCTCGGTGCGGCCGCTAGCGCCCGGACCGGTCAGCAGCAGCTCACGGTGTCCAGCGGAGAGCGCTCCATGCCCATCCGCCGGTGCCACTCATGGAAGCGCTCGTAGACCACGGGCAGCAGCTCGACCGTGTAGTAGGCGGCGGGGTTGGGCACGCCGAGGGCGTCCGAGAAGACCATCATCATGAACAGGTCCTCCTCGTCCCTCCTCGCGCGGGCGAAGGTCTGCCGGTACGGACCGGCATAGAACTCCTCCAGCCCGGCCGCGAGGGCCCTCAGGCGTGCCCCGAACCCCAAGCCTGTGCTCCGCCTGCCAGGTCAGTCCCGGCGGGCGCCGGCGGGTTCGAAGGCGTCCTCGGCGTCCACGGCCTCGTCCTCCTCCGGGGTGACCGCCGGGCCCTTGCGGGCGGCGTTCATGGCGCCGAACGCGGTCACCAGCACCCAGAGGGCGCTGACGAGGATGACCACGTCCAGGACCAGCAGCAGCCAGTTCTGCTCGTTCCAGAACTGCACCATCTGCACGAAGAGCGCGTACACGGACACGAACGCCACGAACACCAGCGGGATCAGCACCGGCCACACCGGCCGGCGCAGCCGCAGCAGGATCACGGACACGATGGACAGGGTCAGCGCCGCCATCAGCTGGTTGGTGGTGCCGAACAGCGGCCAGATCACCATGCCGCCGGAGCCGTCCGCACCGGCGCCGAAGGCCAGGCCCATGGTCACGGCCATGACGATCAGGGTGGAGGCCAGCGTGCCGAGCTTCACCCCGGCGATCTGGCCGATCTCCGCCACCACGAAGCGCTGCAGGCGGACACCGGTGTCCATGGTGGTCGCGGCGAAGAGGACGGCCATGGTGGCGAGGATCGTGGAGGACAGGCCGGTGGGGATGCCCAGGCCCGTGTTGAGGATCTGGCCGCCGGCGGTCACGAACGCCCCGACGCCACCCTCGCCGAAGGCCGAGTAGACCTCCTCCCAGTCGGCGAGGGTGCGGAAGCCAGCGGTGACGGCGATGATCGTGCCCAGCGAGAGGAGTCCTTCGCCCACGGCGCCGAAGTAGCCGACGAACCGGGCGTCGGTCTCCTTGTCGATCTGCTTCGAGGAGGTGCCGGAGGAGACGATGCCGTGGAAGCCGGAGATCGCGCCGCACGCGATGGTGACGAACAGCAGCGGCAGGATGCCGGGGGTGCCTTCCGGGACGTTCTCGTTGTAGAACGGGGCGACCACGGTGGGCGAGGAGACGATGATCGCCGCATAGAGGATGCCCAGACCGATGAACAGCTGCAGGCCGTTGATGTAGTCGCGCGGCTGCAGGAGCATCCACACCGGCAGGAGCGAGGCGATGCCGGCGTAGATGAAGAGGACGACGATCCAGAACGCACCCGCGGACAGGCCGAGGATCGTCTCGGGCAGCACGATCGGGAACCGGTCTCCGAGCAGCATGAGGCCGTAGAGGGCGACCACGCCGACCACGGAGACCAGCGGCAGGTTCCACTTGAAGCGGTAGATCGCCTGGCCGATCAGCAGCGCCACCACGATCGCGCCCCAGGTGGGGATCACGGCGGTCGGGGTGGAGACGAGCAGTCCGGAGATCACCACGGCGAACGCGGCGTTCACCATGAGCAGCAGCAGGAAGATCACGACCAGGAACAGGTTGCGGCCGTGCTTGCCGATGTACTTGCCGGAGAGCGTGCCGATCGACTGCGCCTTGTTGCGGCCGGAGGCCCAGAGCGCGCCGAGGTCGTGCATGCCGGCGAAGAAGACCGTGCCGAGGGTGACCCAGAGGAAGGCCGGACCCCATCCCCAGATCACCGCCACCGCCGGTCCGACGATGGGCGCCGCGCCGGCCACGGAGGTGAAGTGGTGCCCCCAGAGGACCAGCTTGTTGGTGGGGACGAAGTCCACGCCGTCCTCATAGCGGTGGGACGGCATGGTGTAGTCCGGGTCGAGCCGGTAGACCTTCTTGGCCAGGAAGCGTGAGTAGAGCAGGTAGCCGGCGACGATCATCGCGATGCCGACCAGGGCCAGGACGAGGGAGTTCATGGCGGGGACTCCTCTTGGTGTGGGGAATGCGAGGACAACGGTGATCGCCACCACAGTACGGGACGACCACCCCCTTCGGGTGACACGTCTCACCGCAGCGCACCGGGAAAGGGGTGACACCGCCCCGTTGCCCCGTTCTACGCTGGTGCGGATGCAGACCGCAGGGCCCGACGACGGCCCCTCCCCTCCGACGTGAAGGCACGCCTGACGCCCATGCAGACCCAGAAGCTCACCCCGGCCCCGATCCAGGACCGCAACGCCCGCCGCCATCGACTGCGCCGCTACCGCGCGGTGATCTTCGACATGGACGGCGTCATCACGGACACCGCCTCGGTCCACGCGAAGGCATGGAAGGAGCTGTTCGACCAGGCCCTGCCGTCCGTGGGCGCCCTGCCGGAGAACGCGGACGCCGTGGCCGCAGACCCGAGCGCGCTGCGCGAGTTCGACCTCAACGACGACTACCTGCACCACGTGGACGGCCGCCCCCGCGAGGACGGCGTCCGCTCCTTCTTCGCCTCCCGCGGCCTGACCGTGCCGGAGGCCGACGCCCCGGACGCCCGCCCGGACCTGACCGTGCAGGCCCTGGCCGAACGCAAGCAGGGCTTCTTCGAGGCCGTGCTGGCCCGGGACGGCGCCCGCGTGTTCCCGGAGGCCGTGGAGCTGCTGGAGAACCTGCACCGCAAGGGTGTGCCGGTGGCGCTGGTGACCTCCTCGAAGAACTCCCGCGCCGTGCTCACCGCCGGCGCGGTGCTGGACCACTTCCCCGTGATCGTGGACGGCCACACCGCCGTGGAGAGGAACCTGCCCGGCAAGCCCCACCCGGCGATGTTCTGGGAGGCCGCCCGCATCCTCGGCGTGGACCCGGCGGACGCCATGGTGCTCGAGGACGCGGTCTCCGGTGTGAAGGCCGCCGCGGACGGCCGCTTCGGCCTGGTGGTCGGTGTGGACCGCGAGCCCGAGCTCGGCAAGGCCCGCCTGAAGGACGCCGGCGCGCACATCGTGGTGGAGGACTTCGGCGCCCTGGAGCTGGAGAAGCGCACCGCGGCCCCGTTCGACGCCGCCTGGGTGCTGCGCTGGGACCACTTCGACCCGGCCTCAGAGGGCACCCGCGAGGTGCTCTGCACCCTGGCCAACGGCTACTGGGGCACGCGCGGCTCCATCCCGGGCACCCGGATCTCCTCCGTGCACTACCCCGGCTCCTACATGGCCGGCGTGTTCAACCGCCTGACCTCCCAGGTGCAGGGCAAGTCCGTGGACACCGAGCACATGGTGAACATCCAGGACTGGACCCCGCTGGTGGTCACCCCGGAGGGCGGCAAGCCGCTGCTCCCGGGCGAGGAGAACCTGGTGGACTTCCTCCAGGAGATGGACCTGCGCCGCGGCGTCCTGTCCCGGACCATGGTGTTCGAGGACGAGCAGGGCCGCCGCACCACCGTGCACACCCGCCAGTTCCAGTCCCTGGCCAACCGCCACATCGCCGCCCTCGAGTTCACCGTGACCGCGGAGAACTGGTCCGGCGAGGTGTGTGTCCGCTCGATGATCGACGGCCGCGTGGCCAACCTGAACGTCTCGGACGACCGCACCCTGGCCAACCGCCACCTGCGCCCTGTCCAGGCCCGCGAGGTGGACGGGGAGACCGTGCTGCTGGAGACCCGCACCAGCCAGTCGGACATCCGCATCGCCATGGCCACCCGCACCCGGCAGGTGGCCCCGGTGGGCCACACCCAGCCGATCCGCCGCGCACTGGACGACTGCTCGGACATGGTGGCCGGCCAGGACATCGAGCTGCACGTGGAGCAGGGCGTCCCGCTGGTGTTGGAGAAGGTCGCCTCCGTGGCCAACACCCATGACCACGCGCAGTCCTCCGCCTCCGAGTCCGCGATCAAGACCCTGCAGCGCTCCCCGGGCTTCCGGAACCTGCTGACGGTGCACGAGCAGCGCTGGGGCCAGAACTGGGACCGCTTCGCCGTGCGCATCGACCTGGCGGAGCAGTACTCCCATCAGCGCCGTTCCACCGCGCAGCTGGCCCCGGGCGAGGAGTTCGTGAACCCGGAGTTCTCCGCTGGCGTCTCCCGTTCGGTCGGCTCCGCCGCGCAGATGGGCAAGGACGGCGCCTCCCTGCGCCAGCAGCTGGCCCTGAACCTGCACACCTTCCACGTGCTGCAGTGCGCCTACGGCAAGCGCCGTGATCTGGACGCCACCGTGGGCGCCCGCGGCCTGCACGGCGAGGGCTACCGGGGCCACATCTTCTGGGACGAGATCTACATCTTCCCCATGCTGACGCTGCGCCGCCCGGAGATCACCCGTGGCCTGCTGATGTACCGCTACCGCCGCCTGAACGAGGCCCGTGCCAACGCCCGCGCCGAGGGCTGGGCCGGTGCCATGTACCCGTGGCAGGGCGGCTCGGACGGCCGCGAGGAGACCCCCACCGAGCTGTGGAACCCCCGGTCCCAGATGTGGATGCCGGACAACTCCCACAACCAGCGGCACGTCTCCCTGGACGTGGCCTACTCGGTGCTGAGGTACATCGAGGTCACCCAGGACCAGTCCTTCATCCAGGACTACGCCGCGGAGATGCTGGTGGAGATCTCCCGCTTCTTCACGTCCATGACGCTGAAGAACGAGGAGACCGGCCGCTATGAGATCCACGGCGTGATGGGCCCGGACGAGTTCCACGACGGCTATCCGGAGACCCCCGGGTCCGGCCTGCGCAACAACGCCTACACCAACGTGCTGACCTCCTGGCTCCTGACCCGCACCGCGGAGCTCGTGCGCTGGCTGGACACCCTGGACGAGCCGCTCACCGAGATGATGGAGATCACCGAGGAGGAGATCGAGCACTGGGAGCACATCGCCTCCCGCCTGACCGTCCCGTTCTTCACCGAGGGCGAGGAGGCCGGCATCCTGGCCCAGTTCGAGGGCTACCAGGACCTGCTCGAGTTCGACTGGGACGGCTACCGCGCCACGTACGGCAACATCGGCCGCATGGACCTGATCCTGCAGGCCGAGGGGGACGCCACCAACCGGTACAAGCTCTCCAAGCAGGCCGACGCCCTCATGCTGACCTACCTGTTCAGCCCCGAGGAGCTGGACGACATCCTCCAGACCATGGGCTACGAGCTGCCGCGGGAGGCCTTCGCCCGAACGGTGGAGTACTACGCGGCCCGCTCCACCCACGGCTCCACGCTGTCCCGCCTGGTGCACGCCTGGGTCACGGCCCGCACGGACCCGGACACCTCCTGGGACCTGTTCACCGAGGCGCTGGAGTCCGACCTCTCGGACACCCAGGGCGGCACCACCCGTGAGGGCATCCACCTGGGGCTGATGGCCGGCACGGTGGACACCGTGATCCGCTGCTATGCGGGCCTGGAGACCCGCGACGAGGTGGTCAAGGTCAACCCGGTGCTGCCGCGTCAGCTGCCGGGCGCCACGTTCACCATCCGCTACCGCGAGCAGCCGATCAAGATCCACATGGCCCAGCAGCAGGTCACGGTCACCGCGCAGCAGGGCATGATCCGCCCGGTGGACATGATCGTGGCCGGCGAGGAGCTCACCCTGCAGCCCGGCGGCGAGGTGACCGTCCCGCTCCACGGCTGAGCCGCGCCGCAGACCTGTGAAGGCTCCCGACGCCCCGGTGCGTCGGGAGCCTTCCGGTGGGGGCCGTCGTCGGGAATCCGGTGGTGCTTCCCGACGACGGCCGCCCGCCTTCCGGGGGAACTCGCCTCAGCGGGTGGGCAGCTCCGCGCTGACCACCCAGCGGAGGCCGAGCTCGGAGTCCAGGTCCGGGCCGGCGGTCAGACGGCCGCCGAAGACGGCGACGCGCTCGTGCATGCCGGCCAGGCCGAAGCCAGAGGGAACGCAGCGGCGAGGGCGACGCCCCGGCTCCCCCTCAGTCCTCTCGCCGGACTCGGCGGACTGGTCCAGCGGGCTGGAGACCTCCAGGTCCAGGTGCCCGTCGTGCAGGGCGGAGTGCAGCACCACCAGGCCGCCGGCGGTGGCGTGCTTGAGGATGTTGGTGGTGGCCTCCTGGACCAGGCGCAGCACCGTGAACTCCAGGGACGGCGGCAGGTCCTCCAGGTCACGCAGGTCCCGCTCCACCCGGAAGCCGGCGTCCTCGAGCCGGCCTGCGAACTCCTCGATCCGCGCGCAGAGGTCCTGGACGCCGTCCGCGCCCACGGTGGCCGCATTGCGGTCCGTGCCGCGCAGCGCGGTGAGCATGCGGCGCAGGTCCACCAGGGACTGGCGGGCGGCGCTCTCGATCGCCTGCTCCGAGCCGCGGCGGCGGTCCGGGTCCTCGGTGGTCTGCAGCATGGCGGCCTGCATGGAGATGATGGTGAGGCCGTGGGCCACCACGTCATGCAGCTCCGCGGCGATGCGCTGGCGCTCCGCCTCGGCGGCCTCGCGCTCCCGCTGGGCCGCGGTCTCGAGGGCGGCCTGCTGTGCGCGGGCGCGCAGGCGAGCCCGGCGGATGATCAGCGCCGGGACGGTGGTGCAGACGGCGAGGCCGGTGAGGATCACCATGTCCACGCCCTCCGGGTCCCACGGGGACACCGCGAGGCCGACCGCCAGCAGGGCCAGGTAGGCGATGCCGATGCCCACGGCGAAGCGCCGGCGAGAATAACGGGCCACCACGGGAGCCACGAACACGGCGCCGGCGATGGGGGCGAAGACGTCCACGAGGTTGTTGTCCAGCCGGGTGGACAGTGCGACGAACAGCGCCATGTAGAGCAGCGTCATCAGGGCGCCGACGCTCGGCTGGAGCATCACCAGGATGGTCAGCAGCGCCGGCGCCCAGTTGACGACCATGTCCGCGTAGGGGCTGATCACCGGCTCCAGATCGGCCGGGTCGACCTCGAGTTCCTTCGCCAGGTCAGTGCTGTCCATGCCGATGCCCCAGACCTCTTCCAGGACGGTGGTCAGCAGGTCGACGCCCATCAGCAGCAGGCACACCGTGATGACGGTGATGCGGATCCAGCGGCGGACCGGCTCGGCCTGCAGCCAGTGGGGCAGCCGGGACGCCGGGGCCGGATCCGCACTCATGCGAAGGAGACGGGACGTGCCGCTGTGGGCGGGTGGGGCGGTCATCCGATCTCGACCAGGCCGGCGCGGGCGGCGCGGATGAGGACCTGCACGCGGTCCCGGACACCCCACTTCTCCATCACATGGCCCAGGTGGGACTTCACGGTGGCCTCGGCGAGGAACAGGGCGGAGGCGATCTCCGCGTTGGAGGAGCCGTGGGCGAGCTCGCGGACCACGTCCAGCTCGCGGGCGGTGAGGCGCTCGAAGTCCTGCAGCGGCTCGGCCGGGTCTGCTGAGGCGGAGGCCTCCGGGCCGGCGGAGGTGACGGCGTCGATGAGGTCCCGTGCCACCCCGGCGGAGAACACGGCGTCCCCGGCATGGGCCTTGCGGACGGCGTCCACCACCTCGGTGGGCGGGGCGTCCTTCACCAGGTAGCCGGCGGCGCCGGCGCGCAGGGCGGGGACCAGGTACTGCTCGGAGGAGAACGTGGTGATGGCCAGGACCTTGGTGTCCGGCAGCTCGGCGGTGACGGCCTCGGTGGCGGCCACGCCGTCCATCACCGGCATCTGCATGTCCATGAGGATCACGTCAGGGCGGTGGGTGCGGGCCGCCTCGAGGCCCGCCTTGCCGTCCGCGGCGCCGGGCACCGTCCGCATGTCCTCCGCGAGCGAGACGAAGTGCTCCAGGGCCGTGCGCATGAGCTCCTGGTCGTCCACCACCATCACCGTGATCATGGGCTCCAGCCTAGGTGGGCTGCGGGCGGGTGCGGCACCGACGAAAGTGGGGAGTCGGCGTGGTCCGGAGCGGCCCGGGGTGTGCAGACGCCCTTCTGTGGCGCAAGCCGTTCACCCCGCGGCCAGCGGCAGCAGCAGCGCGGTGGCGGCGGCCATGACGGCCAGGGTGATCAGCACGGTCGGCCCGGCCACGGCCACCAGGTTCCGGCGCGTCGGCAGCAGGCCCGGAGTGCCCTCGCGGTGCTCGGCGCCCGCCAGGCGTGAGGCCAGCTCGATGCGCGCCGGGCACGTGATGACCGCCCAGCTCGCCGCCGAGGAGTGCATGGCCGTCAGCCACAGCGGCGAGACGCCGATCGCGTGCGCGGTGCTCGCCTGCAGCGGCGCGAACATCGCGTTCGCGCCCGTGGTGGACGCGGTCACGTAGCCGCTCAGGCCCGCCACGAACGGGGACAGCCACAGGAACACCCCGCCCAGGGCGCCGAGCCCGCGGGCCATCTCCTCCGCGAGCCCGCCGCCGGTCAGGGCATAGCCGAAGGCGATGTACAGGGCCGTGGGGATGGCGGTGGCCACCCACAGCCGCACGGTCTCCCGCCCCACCAGCCGTCGCCGGTCCGCGTCCAGGCGCAGCACCGCAACCCCGATCGCTGCGCCCAGCAGCGCCCACGTGGCCGGCGAGCGCAGGAACGGCCCCAGCGCCCCCAGCGGGAGGGCGGCCTTCGCCGCGGTGCCGGCGATCGTGCCGGCCATCAGCACCAGGTAGGGAGTCAGCTCGCGCAGCGGCAGCCCCGGCGTCCCGACGACGGTCTCTCCCCCTCCGTCGCCGTCCTCGCCCGGATGCCCCGCGGCGGTGGAGGCGCCGTTCCGCGCGGCGCGGGCAGACCGCCGCCCGAGCAGGGTCCGCCAGGCCAGCGCCATGACCAGGCCGGCCGTGGCGCCGGCAGGCGGGGTGCCCAGCAGGGCGTTCGCCCCGAGGAGCAGGCCCGCGTAGACCAGGGTGGAGGCCACCGCCACGGGGAGCCACCGCGTCAGGAGGGCGGACAGCGGAAGGAGGGGGCCGTCGTCGTGACGGTCCGCGCGGGAGCCGCGCACGATCAGCGCCGTCACCACGCCTGCGGCCACCGCGGGGATGACGTTGAAGACCGCCGTGGCCATGCCGAACTGCCGGAAGTCCAGGCCCGTGAGCTGCGCACCGAGCAGGGCCCCCGGCGCCATGGAGCCCCACGGGTTCACGGACAGGCCGACCAGGGCCAGGCACGCGGCGCGGAACGGGGTGAAGCCGAGGGTGATCAGCAGTGGAAGGCACACGATCACGCCCACACCGAAGCCGGTCACGGACTCCAGGAACGGCACCACCCCGTGGACCATCATCAGCGCGGTGGCCAGGCCGGGCCCGGTGCCGCCGGAGAGCCATCGGCCGAGCGCCGCGTGCCCGCCTCCGCGCTCCATGACGCGGGCCAGGGTGATGCCGCCGGCCATGATCGCCAGGACCTCCACGAGGATCGGCCAACCGCGGGCGAACGGGGCGGCGAGCTCGGCGGCGGGTGTGCCGAGGGCCGTGGCGCCGAGGACGAGCGCGCTGACCGTGCCGGCTGCAGGGGCCACCCAGCCGGGCAGCGGGCGGGTGAGCAGGATCAGCGTGAGCAGGACGGGCAGGCAGGCCAGCAGGGCGAGCATGGGTGGTCCTCCTCTAAGGTTGCGGGGCGGATGCGGGCGACGATGACGACGAGAAATAGGCAGACCTGCGCCGGCTTCCACGTCAGGCCAGTCTGCCGAGGGTCTGCCGCACCCTCTGTGCGAATTCTGGGCATCCTGCCTTCCGAAGTGCATCGTCAAGCTGGGCGTGCCCGGGCTTCTTCGACCAGTAGTCGAACTGGATCTTGACGAGGGGCAGTGATCCCCAGCGGTCCGTGTTCACCACTGAGGGGTGCGATGCCTGCACCGCACCCCTGCAGGAGGTTCGCGCCTCAGCTCCAATCCTGGTCGCTTTCACGCAGAGCGGTGAACGCCGCACGACGCTCCTTTGCCCGTTCCTCTCGCAGAGCGAAGACGTCACCGCGCTTGAAACGGGTATGGCTCCCCACCTTGAAGCTGGCGATGCGCCCTTCGCCGACCCACTTCATGAGGGTCGGGCGAGATACGCCCAACATCTCCGCGGCAACAGTGCTGGTCAGCTCTTCCGGGACGCGTCCGACCGACGCTTCACCGGTCTCGGCCACGGCGGCGAGCGTCCCCAGCAACATCTTCTGGATGCGGTCCGGAAGTTCGATCTCGCTGCCGTCCGGCCCACGGAGGACCAGAGTGGCCCCTTGGGGTCGAGGAGTCTCCACCGCCAGCTGGACGTCCACGTCGTCAATGGTGATGTTGTCTCGCGTCAGCATGCCGGTCATGCGAGACCTCCTTCCTGCTGTCGGCGCACCACCCTAACGGGTTTTCACTTGTAACTGCAACACGGGCGCGGGTGTCCCGCTCTCCGTCTCGGTCCCTGGACCCTGCTGTCGACGGCGGCCTACCGTGGCGGCATGCGCGAGCCTCAGACTTTCCCTGCACCGGACTCCGGTCTCCCCGCCCTGGCCGCCCTCGCCGCGGCGCCGGTCCCGGTGGTGGCCGCACCGATGGCCGGCGGGCCGTCCACGCCCGAGCTGGTCGCGGCCGTGATCCGTGCCGGCGGTTCCGGCATGCTCGCCGGCGGCATGAAGACGCCGGACGCCGTCCGCGCCGAGGTGGAACAGGCGCGGGCGCTGCTCGGACAGGCGGCGCAGCCGTCGTCAGCAGGGCGGTCTGGGGCGGGCCCTTCCTCCCCTGACATGCGTCCCGACGACGGCGCCGACCTCCGCCTCGGCGTGAACCTCTTCGTCCCGGACGCCGTGAACACCCGTGTGCCCGCCCGGGACGGGCGCGCCGCCGCGGCCCGGCGGCGTGAGGTGGCGGCCTTTGCCGAGCGGCTGCGTCCGGTGGCGGCGAGGCTCGGCGCTGCGGTGCCCACCGCGGAGGAGGCGACCCCGGACCCGGAGTCGGAGCAGGCGCAGTTCGAGCAGTTCCTGGCGCTGGCCGAGGAGCAGGCCTGGCCGTGGGTGACCTTCACCTTCGGTCTGCCCGGCCCGGAGGTCTTCGCGCGGCTCGTCGACGCCGGAGTGGCCCCCGGCGTCACGGTGACGGACGAGGCGGAGGCGCGGGCCGCCGTCGGGAACGGGGCGCGGCTGCTGGTGGTGCAGGGGCCGGACGCCGGCGGGCACCGAGGCACGCTCGACCCGGCAGCCGAGCCGGGGACCGCACCCCTGGAGGAGGTGGTCCGTGAGGTTCGGGCGGCGTGCCCGTCGGTGCCGCTCATCGCGGCCGGAGGGATCGCCGCGGCAGACCAGGCACGGGCGGCTCTGGAGGCCGGGGCGGATGCCGTGCAGGCCGGCACGGCGTTCCTGCGCACCCCGGAGGCGGGGACGTCGGCGGCGCACCGGGCGGGGCTGGCCCGGGCGGCCGAACGCGACGGTCTCCTGCACGGAAGCGATCCAGAACCCGACTCTTTCCCGAACGAAAGCGCTCCGGGGTGGGCGGACACCACAGTGACCCGGGCGTTCACCGGCCGGTGGGCCCGCGGGCTGACCGTGCCCTTCATGGCCGAGTTCGCGGACGCACCGGCGGCCTACCCGGAGGTCAACGTCCTCACCGGCGCCCTGCGCAAGGCCGCCGCGGCGGCGATGGACCTGGACGCCGTGCACCTCTGGGCCGGCACCGGCGCACAGAAGGCACGGCAGGTCCCGGCCGCCGAGGTGGTGCGGTCGCTCGCGCCCTGAGCACGGTGGGGACGGGCCGGTCACCGCGGGCGGACCCGTTCTGCCGGCGAGGGGCCAGTATTCCGACGGTTTCCCGAACGAAAGCGCTCCAGAACTCGACGGTCTCCCGAACGAAAATGCTTCGGAACTCGACGGTTTCGCGAACGAAAGCGCAGTGGGGGTGGGATCAGACCGTGGTCTGACGTGCCGGCCCCGCAGTCGCTCCTACGCTGGACACCATGAACCCGCTGCGCCGCATCGACGCATTCCACCGCGAGCACCCGTTCGCCTCGGATGCGATCGTGGCGTGCACGATGCTGGTGTTCCAGGTGGTCATGCCCTACCTGATGTTCGCGCCCGGCGGCGGCATGTTCGGCGTGCCGGACCCCCCCAGCCCGCTCGTGATGATCGATGCCCTCGTGGACGCCGCGCTCGTGGGCACCTGGGCGTTCCGCCGCCGTGCCCCGGTGGCGGCGATCCGCTGCGCCGTCGCCCTGTGTCTGGTGATGCTGCTGATCGGCCCTGACTTCAGCCTCTCCCTGATCGTGGTGCCCATGTACGTGCACCACGCCGCCGCCACCTTCAGCCGCCGCGGCTCCCTCACCGTCCTGGCCATCGCCCTGGCCGGCGCCGTGGCCCGCGGTGTGAAAACCGGCTGGTTCTCCCGGATGACGGTGATCGGTGGAGTCCAGCCCGGCAGCGAGGCGCCGCTCGTCGCCCTGGCCATGGGCATCCCCTGTGCGGCCGTGGTCCTGGCGGCCTGGGCCTACGGGGACGTGGTCCGCACACGCCTGATCGCCGTGCGCGCCACGGAGGACCGGGCCCACCGGCTGGAGGTGCAGGCCCAGCAGGAACGTGAGCTGGCCGCCGCGGACGAGCGCAACCGCATCGCCCGGGAGATGCATGACATCGTCTCCCACTCGCTGCAGGTGATGATCTCCCAGGCCGACGGCGCCCGCTACGCCGCCGCCACGAAGCCCGAGCTGGCCGTGCAGACCCTGGAGACCATCTCCGGCACAGGCCGTTCCGCCCTGGCGGAGATGCGCTCCCTCCTCGGGGTCCTCCGTGCCCCCTCCCTTCCCGACGACGCCGCCGGCACCTCCGCCGCGGACGGCACCTCCTCGTCCCCCTCACCGCGAGGCGCTGCGCGGCATGTCTTCGCCACGGCCGGGGCCTTCCCGGGCCCCTCCTCCCGCGGCCCCGAGGCGGGCCCGGACGCGGACGGCCAGGGTGAGGGGCCGTCGTCGGGACGCCGCCGCACGGGCGCGCTGCTGCGGCCCCAGCCGACCCTGGCGGACCTGGACGAGCTGGCCGAGACCTTGCGGCTGTCCGGGCTGGAGGTGGCCGTGCGCACCACGGGCGAGTGGCGCCGGGAGCTGCCGGCCGGCGGCGAGCTGGCCGCCTACCGCATCGCGCAGGAGGCCCTGACGAACACCCTGCGCCACGGCGGACCGGACGCCCGCGCCGCCGTCACCCTGGCCTGGACCGCCGAGGGGCTCGAGCTGACCGTGGACGACGACGGCCACGGCGCCGCCGCCTCGCCCGGCACCGCCGGCACAGGCAACGGCCTGCGCGGCATGGCCGAACGGGCCCGCCTCTTCGGCGGCACCCTCGAGGCCGGCCCGCCCTCCACCGGCGTGGGCTGGCGGGTCACCGCGCGCCTGCCCTACGAGGCGCAGTGACGTCGGCGTCTGGCCGCTCTACGAAGATGACCGCGAGGACGGCGCACACCGTGAGAAGTGTGTAAAACTGGCATCGACGACAGAGGGGCCCACGGGAAGTCCCGCTGAGACGACAGAGGGGAGTTTGCCGTGCTCAAGGTGGAGATCGTCCCTTGGGACGTCCATGAGACCCTGACGGGTGCGGTGGAGGCCGGGCGGAGCCTCGACGAGGCAGCCGCCGCCGCCGTCGACGGCGGTGAGGACGTGGCCGGGGCCTTCGGGACGGCCGCTGCAGCGCAGGCGGCTTTCGCCGAGTTCTGGGCCGCGCGCGACCGATTGGGGTCCTTTGCTGCGGAGACGATCTACCACCAGATCGACCAGGTCTCGCGGGCAGCTGCCTCGTTCATCTCGATGGATCAGGACATGTCCACGAAGGCCGAGCAGACCGTCAGCACTGCTGAAGCCGCCTCGATCACCGACAGCTGGGCGCGACGATGAGCATCCCGCCGCTGCACACACTGCCCGAGATCGACGTCGAGACCTCCGCCCTCCGCAACGGTGCCGATGCCATGGACACCGAGAGCCGCCACGTGAAGGAACGGTTCGAGGAGGCACAGGATTCCTGGAAGGGCTTGCACAGTTCCTATCACCACGAAGGTACGCAGGAACAGGTCTGGGTAGGACTGGACCTCCTCGAGGCACCGCTCGATGAATGGCATGCCGCCCTGAAGGATGCAGCAATCGCCACCACGACACTTGCCGACGCCGTGGACGGGCTCCTGGTGCGCCGCACCTTCCTCCTTCTGCAGGCAGGCCCACTCGAGTTGGCACGCACCGCGGCACTGAGCTCCGGCGATCCAGAGCAGATCTCCTCCGTGACGGCCAGGGTCACGGACTACAACGAGGATGTCATCGTCCTGGAGACCGACTGGACCGCAGTCCAGCAGGACTACGCCGCCACTCTGCAGGGCATCTCCGGTGGAGAGAACGCGGACCTGCCTGCCGGCAGGGGGGGGCTTCCGCCAATGTCTGAACTGGTCCGGACTCGCCGATTCTGTCGACGTCGCGATGCGAACGCGGGATCCCGCGTGGATCGCCGCGGAATTGGCCGCGATGAATGCAGCGCAGCTCCGCAGGTGGCTCACTGAGAATCCCGACCTGGCCGAAAAACTCGTGGACAACCGCCTCCCCGAGCACCCCGCTCCCGGTTCGCCCGAGGCACGGATGAAACAGGCCATCGAAGCCCATGATCCCCACCACTTGCGACAGGGCGTTGACGAGGTGGCAGGCGCTTGGGAGTCCCTCTTGGCGGCCGACCGGCAACGACTGCTGCTGACGTACCCCTACGTGTTCGGCAATCTCAACGGGGTCTCCATCGAAGAGCGGGCAATCGTCAACGAGATCACCGTGGCTGGTCTTCGACATAAAGTCGAAGACCAGCTCGAACCATATAAGCATGAGCCCTCGTGGTCGGAGCTGTATCCCGGCCCCGGAAACGTCCACAAGCTTCAATCGCACAAAAGTGAGTGGCACACCGAACGCCTCCGGCTCGAAGCTCAGAAGGATGGCCTCGACGATGCGTGGAGGGCGTATCAGAACGACCGCGACCGTTACGCAGACGACCGCCGAACCACGGGCGATGAATATCGCGTGCTGAGCGCCTCGCTGGAGGGTGAGGGGCAGATCTCCACGATCCGCGGCAGACTCTCCGCAGAGACCAAAAACGTCGTGGCGTTCACCCCGGGAACCCACACCGATATGGGCTCCGTCGGCAACTACAACGAGGTCGTCAACGCCATGGGTCAGGGCCGTCCAGACACGGTGGAAATCTACTGGGCGGATGGCCAGTTCCCCGGGAAAACGGATCCTCACACCGGAGAGGACACCTTCGGCTCCCTCATCTCGGACAACGCCACCCCGGACTTCGCGGAGCGGGACGCGGCAAGCCAGTCGGCCTTCGACCGTGCTATCGACCGCGAGGCCGTCAATGCGACGCAGACGTGGGTTGCGCACTCGGCTGGCGCGTCCAAGCAGGGCACCGCGGAGCGAGAAGGTCTGACGGCGGACAAGGTCCTCTACATGGCACCGGCGGGGACCGGCCACGACGTTGCCTCCACGGCGGATGTAGCCAGCCCCCACGCCCACCGTGCCATGATTCAGTCTCGTACAGACAAGATCGCCATCGCCCAGGACCTGGGCGGAGGAGCCAACGGCGGTGGACTCTTCACCGGCGGGCACCCTGACCGATTGATGGGTGCCGTCCGACTCGAGGCCGGACTCATGGAGGACGGACGACGAGTCCAAGACCAAGAGACCTGGGGGCACAATGCGGTTCTCGCCAAAGAATCAACCGCAGTGAAGAATGCGACTGCTTTCATCTACGGCGAGGATGTCACCCTCTACGCCGGGGACAACGGCCTCTTCCACGATGCCCTCGAGGACCAGGGCATCAAAAACCAGAGTGACTTCAAAAAGGTTCCCTATGACCGCGTTTTCCACTGAGAAACCCTTAGCCTGGATCGGCAGCATCACACTCATCGGAGGACTCGCCATGGGCTGCAGCTCAACAGAACCGCCTACTCCAGCCGACACCGACGGGTCCGCGCCGGCATCGTCGCAGACTCCGGCCCCCTGGCCCCCGCCTGAGGCGGACCGCTCCGAGCAGGAGAATGAAAAGTTCTCCGCCCGGCAGCTGCAGACGGTGGAGAAGGACCTGCCCGACCTGGCCCGTTCCATGGGAGCCAAGACGATCTACACCTTGCGCGAAGAGACGTGCCAGCTCACCGCCGGCCCGCTCCAACGGCCACGACTGACCAGAATCAAGGGCATCGTCGAGGTGGACGTCCGTGACGAGGAGGTCGCGCGCAAGGTAGGCGCCTCCGTCCGCACCCAGGCCGAAAGACAAGGCTGGATCACCCGCCCCGAAGAAGACTGGGGCAGCGGAGCCGGCCCCGCCTTCTACCAGGGCTACCACCCCGACCTCGAACTCACCTTGACCCTCACGTATCGCGACGACGGTGAACGCCCGCGCACAATCTTGCACGCGACCGGCCAGTGCTTGGAGATGCCGAAGGGACACCTGATGACCGTCTCCCGCCTGGACCGCCGGGCTATCGTCCACGCCGACGGCGACGGAGTCGACACCCACCAGGTCCCCGACGCGCAACAGGGCCCAGTCCCACTGCCGGAGTCCACCCAGACCCCGGCGCCCACCGGACCCGAAGGCGTCACCGCGGAAGAGCCCCACGACCCCGACGCCCCCACGCCCTCCCCGACGTCCACCAAGGGCTTCCTCGACGACGCCGTCCGACGCCCCTGAGATACTCGGCACTATGAGCAGCAAAGAGGGGACCATGGCCGCCCCAACACCCCTCCCACCGATCCATGTGGCTCTCGTGGACGACCAGCAGCTGATCCGCTCCGGGCTGGCCATGCTCATCGGCTCGCAGCCGGACCTGGAGGTGGTGGCCGAAGCCTCCACCGGCCGGGAGGCCGTGGGCTCGCCGGCCGTCGCCCGGGCGGATGTGGTGCTCATGGACGTGCGTATGCCGCAGATGGACGGCATCGCGGCCACCGAGGCGCTGCTGGCCAAGCCGGACGCCCCACGGGTGGTGGTGCTGACGACCTTCGACCTGGACGAGTACGCCCTGGACGCCATCCAGGCCGGCGCCTCCGGATTCCTGCTCAAAGACGCGCCGCCGGAGGAACTACTCGCCGCGATCCGGACCGTGCACCGGGGCGACGCCGTGATCGCTCCGTCCACCACCCGCCGGCTGCTGGAGCACATGGCACCGCGGCTGCAGGCCGAGCACGCGGTGGACGAGCACGGGGCCGTGGAGCGGCAGGCGATCGAGACCCTCACCCCGCGCGAGCGCGAGGTTCTCGTGCTCATGGCGCAGGGGGCGTCCAACATGGAGATCGCCGCGGAGCTGGTGCTCTCCGAGGCCACCGTGAAGACCCACGTGGGCCGTGTGCTCGCGAAGCTGCAGGCCCGGGACCGCGTACAGGCCGTGGTCAGCGCCTACCGCGCCGGGCTCGTGCGCCCCTGAGCGCGGCGGCCGCCCCGTCCGTCAGCCGCAGCCGGCGCCGCCTCCTCGCCGCGTCCCGGCTTCCTACTTCAGAACGACCCCCGGCGCGCAGAGTTCATCCTGACGAGGGTGCCGCGCTGCCGGCGCAGCGGAGCAGACTGGTCTGCACGAGCCCGGCACCACGCCGAGAGACCGGCACCGCGCCGGCAGAACCGAAGGAGGACCCATGAGGAGCACCGCGCAGCGGCCCGCACCGCAGGCACCGGCCGATGCGGCAGACCACGGCACCATCGCGTGCTTCACCGGTCTGGTCGCGGCGGCGGTCGCCTTGATGGTGCTGACCTTCGTGGTCCCGGTGCCGGCCACGGCGCGCATGGTGGTGGCCATCGTGCTGGCCGTGGGCGTCGGGGCGGTCACCGCCCGCATCTCCGCCCGGCTCGATGCGCGTCAGGCCGGCGGCCGCAGCCCGCGCAGGTAGGTCCGCAGCATCCAGTCTTCCTGACCCGGCAACAGCCAGCGCTCCTGGGACATCAGCGGCCGGGACACCGTGAGCAGGCCGAGGAAGAACCGCTCCCCCGTGAGGTCCTCGGAGACCTGCCGGTCCGCGCGGGCGCGCGCCAGGGCGTCCTCCATGCGCTGTGTCAGGGTCCGCTCGGCGGCCTCGATCATCTCCTCGCTGGGAAGGTCCTTGCAGTTCAGCGAGTCCAGGGAGGCGGCCGCCACCGACAGGTTCACCTTCACCAGCTCGGTGGCGAAGCGGTGCCACCGCGCCGTGGCGCGGTCGGGGTCCGAGGCGACCGGGCCGTCGTCGGGACGCCCCGACTCCTCCAGGTAGTCCGCCACGATCGCGTCCACCCGCTCGATGATCCGCCCCAGCAGCGCCGTCAACAGGTGCCGGCGGGTGTGGAAGTGCCGGTACAGGGTGCCCACGCCCAGTCCGGCCTCCTGGGCCACCGCACGCAGGGACACCGTGGGGCCGTGCACGTTCAACAGCGCTTCGGCCGCCTCCAACAGGTCCTGACGGTTCGCGCGGGCATCGGATCTCATGCCCACGATTCTCCCAGACTCCGCGCTCCTGCCCCGGTTCCCTGCGGGGTCATCCCAGCGGATGACCCGAACCGGTCCGGAATGCCTCCCCACGGGGGATCCACCCACCGGGGCCGGGGCGCCACAGTGGACACCATGAGCCACTCAAGCACCCTCCCCCGACCCGCCGACGCACCCGCCCGCCCCGCCGTCTCGGCACACGGCCTGACCAAGACCTACGGCCGCGGAGACACCGAGGTCCACGCCCTGCGCGGTGTGGACGTCGAGTTCGCCGCCGGCCAGTTCACCGCCATCATGGGCCCCTCCGGGTCCGGCAAGTCCACCCTCATGCACTGCCTCGCCGGCCTGGACGTGCCGACCTCCGGCACCATCGCCCTCGGGGACACCGTGATCACCGGCCTCGACGACGGCCAGCTCACCCGCCTGCGCCGCGACCGGGTGGGCTTCGTGTTCCAGGCCTTCAACCTCGTCCCCACCCTCACCGCGGAACAGAACATCCTGCTTCCGCTCGAGCTCGCCGGGACCTCCCCGGACCGGGCGTGGATGGAGGAGATCGTGGACACCCTCGGCCTCACCGAACGGCTCAAGCACCGCCCCTCCGAGCTCTCCGGCGGCCAGCAGCAGCGCGTGGCCGTGGCCCGTGCCCTGCTCACCCGCCCGGACGTGGTGTTCGGCGACGAGCCGACCGGCAACCTGGACACCGCCACCGGCACCGAGGTCCTCGCCCTGCTCCGGCGTTCCGTGAGGCAGATGGGACAGACCGTCATCATGGTCACCCACGACCCCGTGGCCGCCTCCTCTGCGGACCGCGTGGTCCTGCTGGCCGACGGCCGCCTCGCCGGCGAGCTGCTCGAGCCGACCCCGGATGCCGTGGCCGCCGCCCTGGCCCAGCTGCAGTGACGAGGTGCCCCCGATGCTGAAGATCGCACTCTCCCAGCTGCGGACCCACCCGCGGCGCTACGTGTCCGTGGTGCTGGCCATCCTGATCGGCACCCTGTTCCTGGCCGCGTCCTTCGTGGTCTCCTCCTCCGCGCAGGCCACCCTGCGCTCCAGCCTCGGCGCCACCTACGCCAACGCGGACCTGGTGGCCGTCCCCGGCGGCACCGGCGTCTCCCATCAGGACTCTCCGGACGTCGCGCTCTCCCGCCTCACCGGCACCGCCGCGAAGCCCGGCGAGCTCGCGAAGGTCGACGGCGTGGCCGAGGCCTACGCCGCCGAGACCGACTACGTGCAGGTCTCCGACACCCCGAAGACCGACGACTCCGGCTCCGTCGCGCCGGACGGCGGGGAGTTCTCCGCCCTGTCCCCGCTGCCCGAGCAGGTCGACCTGGCCGGCATGACTCTGGCCGAGGGCCGCACCCCGGAGGCCGGCACGCGCCAGGTGGTGGTGGACACCACCACGGCGGACCGCCTCGGTCTGACGCTCGGCTCCGAGTTCTCCGTGGAGTCCGGCGGGCCGGAGTCGCAGTCCGTGCAGGTCACCGTGGTGGGCCTGGCCGAGCCCTCGGCCGACCCGCGCCTGTCCGCCCTGCCGCAGACCTGGGGCCCGCAGTCCCTGGTGGAGGAGGTGCGCCACACGGACGCCGAGGGGACCTCCCCTGATCCGTCGGCCTCCGCCGTGCTGTTCCGCCTCGACGACGGCGCGGACGCCGGCGCCGTCCAGCAGCGCCTGCAGTCCCTGCTGGACGGGCAGAAGGTCGACGCCACCGTCTCCACCCCGGACGAGGCCGTACGCGCCCAGCTGGCGGACAGCTCCGGCGGCACGGACGTGTTCGCCTGGGTGCTCGGCGGCTTCGCGGCCCTGGCCCTGCTGGTGACCGCCCTGGTCATCGCCAACACGTTCCAGGTGCTGGTGGCCCAGCGCACCCGTGAGCTGGCCCTGCTGCGCACCCTCGGCGCCTCCACGCGCCAGGTCCGCCTCTCCGTGCTGCTCGAAGGCCTCCTGGTCGGCCTGATCGGCTCCGTGCTGGGCACGCTGCTGGCCGTGGGCCTGGCCGCCGTAGCGATCCCCCTGCTGCGCGGCCCGCTGAACCTTTCGACCCTGACCTTCGGCGCGGACCCCGTCCGCCTGCTGATCGCGGCGGGCGTGGGCGTGCTGGTGGCCGTGCTGGCCTCCCTGACCCCGGCCTTCGCGGCCACCCGGGTCTCCCCGCTGCAGGCGCTGCAGCCGGTCCCGGAGGTCACCGTCCGCTCCCGCGGCGGCGCGGTGCGCACGGTCCTCGGCGCGGTCCTGTTCTTCGGCGGCACGGCCCTGATGCTCTGGGGCGCCTTCGGCCAGTCGCCCGTCCCCGCGATCGGCGGCGGCATGCTGTCCTTCATCGGCATGCTGATGCTCGCCACGGTGTTCGTGCCGCCGGCGGTCTCCGCCGCAGGCCTGCTGGCCCGCCCAGCCGGCGTGCCCGGCCGTCTGGCCGCCGTCAACGCGGTCCGCCACCGCAGCCGGACGGCCTCCACGGCCGCGGCCCTGCTGATCGGCACCACCCTGGTGACCCTGTTCCTGGTGGGCGGTCGCACCGCCCAGGTGTCCACGGACGCCGCCCTGGACACCGAGTACCCCGTGGACCTCTCCGTCACCCTCGCCGCGGACGCGGACGCCGAGGCCGTGGCGAAGCGGGTCGGGGACCTCACCGACGTCCAGGCCGTCACCGTGGCCACCCCGGTGGGCACCACCGAGAACGGCTCCCCCGCCTACGCCGTGGACGCCGACGGCCTGCGCCAGGTGATCTCCGGCCTGCCCGGGGACGGCATGTCCCGCCTCGGAGACGAGGGCACCGTGCTCGCGCCCAGCTGGGTCGAGGACGACGTCACCGTGACGGTCGCCGGCAAGGAGGCCACCCTCCACCCGGTCGGCGCCAACAGCCTCGAGTCCGAGGTCTACATGACCGACACCGAGGCGACGGCCCTGGGCTGGGACGGCAAGGCCGTCACCGGCGAGGCGTCGGACGGCGCCGAGGCCACGATGGCCCCACGCCTGCTGGTCGCCACCGCGGACGACGTCCCGGTCACCGGCCTGCAGGACCTCACCCAGGAGGTCGCCCGCGCCGCGGACGTGGACCCGGGCTCGGTGACCGGCGGCGCCCCGATGCGCGCGCTGTACGCCCAGATCATCGACACCATGCTGTGGATCGTGGTGGCCCTGCTGGCCGTCTCCGTGGTGATCGCGCTGATCGGCGTGGCGAATACGCTGAGCCTCTCGGCGATCGAGCGGACCCGCGAGAACTCCCTGCTGCGCGCCCTCGGCCTGACCAAGGGCGGGCTGCGCACCATGATCGCCCTGGAGGCCGTGCTGATCGCGGCCGTGGCCGCGGCGCTGGGCTGCGCGCTCGGCGTGCTCTACGGCTGGGCCGGCTCGCAGCTGCTGCTCGGGGAGCTGATGGACAACCTCGGCCGCGGCTCCGTGGTGGCGCCGGCCGTGCCGTGGCTCGAGCTGCTGCTGATCGTCGGCGTCGCCGCACTGGCCGGCCTGCTGGCCTCGGTGATGCCGTCCCGCCGGGCCACGCGAATGTCGCCGGTCGAGGGACTGGCCTCCGTCTGACGGGCGGACGGTCGGCGGACGGCGAGGGGCCGTCGTCGGGAAGCGGAATTCCCGACGACGGCCCCTCGCCCGTGTCTGCCCGGGTCAGCCGGCACTGCCGCGGGTGAAGATGGCCTCGCGGATGTCGTCGTCGTCCTCGAGGCCGGCGCCGAGGGCCGAGCCGATCGTGGCCAGGCCGCCGATGAACCAGGCGAGCTTGCAGTACTGCCAGAACGTGGCCGGGTCCCCGGTGACCTCCTCGAAGACCGTGTCGTCCACGAACATCAGCGCGCCGGCCAGAGAGAGCAGCGTCAGGGCGGCATGCAGGACGAGGACGCCGATCAGCACCGTGATGACCGTGGCGATGTTGAAGACCATCACCTGCTCGCGCTCGCCCTTGCGGCGCGGCTTCTCCCACAGCTTCGCGCCCACGATCATCGAGATCGTCACGGACAGGATTGCGAGGCTGCCGACCAGCGCCATCTGGATGCCGCTGTACTCCGCGGACAGCATCCACAGGTCCGTGGTCATCAGGGTCAGCAGGCCCGCGGCGAGCGCGGCGGACAGGGACTTCGAGAGCGTCGCCGCCAGCATCCAGGGGCGGTTCGCGCGGATCGTCTGCCAGAGCAGGCCCAGGTTCGCCGCGCCCACGCGCCAGGCGTAGAGCAGGGGGACCTCGCGGCCGCGGTCCTCCACGTCCGTGGCCAGCTGACGGGCCGCCCGGGACGCCGCGCGCCGCTCGGACTCGGTGGGGGCGTCGTCGTCCTCGTCGTTGTCCAGGCCGAGGATCTTGCCCACCACCCGGGCCACCGCCGCCTCGACCGGCTCCTCCACGAGCTCCAGTGCCAGCACGCCCACCGCGTGCGCCGGGGACACCTGGCTGCGCAGCGTGTGCTTGCCCTGCTCCAGTGGCTCGTTGCGGACCGCCACCGCCAGGTCCCAGCCCTCGTCCAGCATCCGGTCGCGGACGATCTCTAGCAGGTCGAGGGAGTCGCCTTCCTCGTCATCCAGGTGGTGCGGGAGTGCCGAGACCTGCCACTCCAGGTCCGGGTAGGTGGCGTGCAGGTCGGCCTTCAGGACCTCCAGGCCCAGGTCCGGGATCGCCGGGTCCACGAGCACGCCCAGGCTGACCAAGGTGCCCGTCGCCGTACCGGCGGCCGGCCCATCCCCGACGGTCGGCCGCTCCCCGGGCGACGCCGATCCGCCCGCCGCCGCGGAGCCGCCGGAGGCGGCCTGACGGGGCGAGGACGGGGCGGGCCGGGAGCCGGAGGGGCGGGGGCCGTCGTCGGGAAGGGGGTGCTGAGGATGCTCGGTCACGGCGACCATCCTCCCAGGTCCGCAGGTCCACGCACTGACGGCGGACTCCCGAGCAGACGCACTGTGGGCTCCTTCTGGCTGGGCGTTGTCCTTCCAGGCGACGTCTCCCCCTGCAGGCGGAGGTGCCCGGCCCGGCTCCTGCCTAGGGTGGAGGTCATGTCCGTCCCCACCGCAGCCTCCCCGCGACCGGACGACGCCTCCGCCGCGGACAGCACGTCCCCGGCGGCCGCGCCGGCACCCGACCGCCCGACCCGCACCCTGCCGGAGCGCTGGCTGCGCAAGGACATGATCATCGCGGCGGTCCTGGCGATCGCCTCGGTGGAGATGGCCTACCTGGGCCAGTGGGCCGGCATGGACGCCGTGTACCGGTCCTCCGTCCATGTGGTGGCTGCCACCGGCGCCGCCGCCGCGCTGCTGCTGGGGTTCCGCCGCCGCGCCCCCATGACGGTGGCCGTGCTCTACGCGGCCGCCTACATCGCCCTGGCCTCGTCGGTGGGCGTGGAGATGTACGCCTCCCAGGTGCTGCTGTTCATGAGCTTCTACACGGTGGGCGCCTGGTGCCCGGACCGGCGCCGCGCCTTCTGGGTCCGCCTGGCGATCGTGGCGGCGATGGCGTCCTGGCTGCTGATCGCCTCCGTGCTCGGCTTCTCCTCGGGCACGGCCGGCGAGCGCGGCGTCAACGCGTACTTCGCGTTCCTGCTGATCCAGTGGACGATCGATGCCGCGTACTTCTCCGGTGCGTGGATGTTCGGCGACCGCGCCTGGCAGCAGGCGATGGAACGGCAGGAGCTGGAGCGGGCCCACGCGGAGATCCGCGCCCAGCAGGAGCAGCTGGCCGAGCAGGCGGTGTCCCTGGAGCGGGTGCGCATCGCTCGCGAGCTGCACGACGTGGTGGCCCACCACGTCACCGCCATGGGCGTGCAGGCCGGCGCCGCCCGCATGCTCCAGGCGAAGGACCCGGAGGCCGCCGCCGGCCACCTGAAGGGCGTGGAGGACTCCTCCCGCCAGGCGGTGCGGGAGCTCCAGTCCCTCGTCCACACCCTCAGGGACGACGACGGCGCCGTCGCCTCGGTGCCCCGTCTGTCCGACCTCGACACGCTCGCTGAGAAGGCCCGCTCCACGGGCACGCAGCAGGTGGTCCTCGAACGGATCGGGCCGGCCCCTGGTCCCCGGCACCCACCTGGGTCTGCGCGGCATGCGCGAGCGCATGGACTCCGTGGGCGGCACGGTGGACGCCGGCCCCAAGCCCACCGGAGGATGGCTGGTGCGCGCCACCGTGCCGACCGTCGGGGCCGTCACCCCTGCACCCGCCGCACCCGCTGCACCCGCCGCATCCGCTGAGGAGACCCGATGAGCATCCGCGTCCTGCTGGTGGACGACCAGCCCCTGATCCGCCTCGGCTTCGCGGCGATCCTCGGCTCGGAGGACGGCCTCGAGGTGGTCGGCGAGGCCGGCGACGGCCGCGAGGCCCTCGAGAAGGTCGCGGAGCTGGACCCTGACGTGGTCTGCATGGACGTGCAGATGCCGGTGATGGACGGCATCGAGGCCACCCGGGCCCTTGCGGAGTCCGGCGCCCGCGCCGCGATCCTCATCCTCACGACCTTCGACCGGGACGACTTCCTCTTCGACACCCTCACCGCCGGCGCCTCCGGCTTCCTGCTGAAGTCCGCCGGACCGGAGGAGCTGATCGAGGCCGTCCGCGTGCTCGGCCGCGGCGACGCCCTGCTGGACCCCCAGGTCACCCGCCGCGTGCTGAGCCGCCTCGCCACCGGCGCCCAGGGCGCGGGATCCGGCGCCGCCGGCTCGGGAGCGGACGCCGAGCCCCCGGCCCCCGCCACCGTCCCGGCCGATCCGGAGCCGGCCGACGAGCCCGGCGAGGCGACGGCGGAGACGAGTGCCGTCGTCGGGAAGGCGGGGCTGACCGCCCGGGAGACGGAGATCCTGCGACTGATGGCGCGCGGGCTGTCCAACGCGGAGATCGCCGAGGAGCTGTTCGTGGGCGAGTCCACCGTGAAGACCCACGTCTCCAACGTGCTGATGAAGCTGCAGGCCCGGGACCGTGTGCACGCGGTGATCTGGGCGTTCGAGCACGGCCTCGCCGGCTGACCCGGAGCCGCCCCCACAGCCGGGGCGCCGCCCTGCCCTGGCCCGGCTCCTCCCCCGGCAGGAGGAGGCCGCCCCTGCAGGCCGACGCCGTGGATCTCCTCCGCCGGGCGGATCCGTAGGGTGGCCTGCGGCACATAACGTGGCAGACATGATCAGCGTCAGAGACCTCAACAAGTCCTACGGCGGCACCCACGTCCTCCACGACCTGTCCTTCGACATCAAGCCCGGCATGATGACAGGTTTCGTGGGCGGCAACGGTGCCGGCAAGACCACCACCATGCGCATCCTGCTGGGCGTGCTCTCGCACGACTCTGGCGAGATCCTCGTGGACGGCTCCCCCATCACGGCGGCCTACCGCGCCGGCATCGGCTACATGCCGGAGGAGCGCGGCCTCTACCCGAAGATGCCGGTGATCGACCAGCTCGTCTACCTGGGCCGCCTGCACGGCTCCTCCGCGAAGGCCGCCAAAGCCCGCGCCACTGACCTGCTCGAGCGCCTGGACCTGAACCACCGTGCCAAGGACAAGCTCGAGGAGCTCTCCCTCGGCAACCAGCAGCGCGCCCAGGTGGCCGCCGCCCTGGTGCACGAACCGAACGCCCTGGTGCTGGACGAGCCGTTCTCCGGCCTGGACCCGCACGCGGTGGACACCACCCTGCAGGTGCTGCGCGAGACCGCGGACACCGGCGTCCCGGTGCTGTTCTCCTCCCACCAGCTGGACGTGGTGGAGCGGCTCTGCGACGAGCTCGTCATCCTCGCCGACGGCCGCGTGGTGGCCAACGGCACCCGCCAGGAGCTCATCGAGCAGCACGCCGAGACCGAATGGGAGCTGATCGCCGGCACGGACACCGGCTGGGTCCGTTCCCAGCCCGGCGTGGAGGTCACCAGCTTCGACGGCGGCCACGTCCGCTTCCGGGCCGACGACGCGGAGGCCGCCAACGCGGTGCTGCGCGAGGCGAGCGCCCGCGGCACCGTCACCCGCTTCGGCACCGTCCGCCACTCCCTGCACGAGATCTTCACGGAGGTCACCCGATGAACGCCTCGACCCAGAACCAGATCCTCACCCACGACGACCGACCCGCGGCAGGCGGAACCGGCACCTCGGGCGCCGGCACGCAGGCCGGCCGCACCCCCTTCTGGACCGCCGTCGGCCTCGTGGCCGGCCGCGAGATGAAGGTCAAGATGATGTCCAAGGCGTTCGTCGTGACCACCGCGATCATGCTCGGCCTGCTCCTGCTGGCCGTGCTGGTGGCCCCGCGCCTGGGCGAGTTCTTCGGCGGCGACGACGCCGGCGAGAAGGTGGCCGTGACCGCGGAAACCTCGCAGGCGGTGGGCGCCCTCGGCGACGCCTACGACCCGCAGACCGTGGACTCCGTGGACGCCGCGAAGGAGGCCGTGCGCGCCGGCGACGTCGAGGCCGCGGTCATCCCGGACGAGGCCGGACCGGCGGGCATCGCCGTGCTGGGCCTGGACTCGGCGCCGACGGCCCTGGTCGAGGCGCTCTCGGTCTCCCCGTCCGTGGAGCTGCTGGACCCTAACGCCCCGAATCCGGGCCTGCAGTATCTGATCGCCTTCGGCTTCGGGATCGTGTTCTTCATGATCGCCATCACCTACGGCCAGCAGATCGCGGTCTCGGTGATCGAGGAGAAGCAGTCCCGCGTGGTGGAGATCCTGCTCGCGGCGATCCCAGCGAAGGCCATGATGGCCGGCAAGGTGATCGGCAACTCCGCGATGGCCCTGTTCCAGGTGGCGCTGATCGCCGGCGTGCTCCTGCTGGGCATGCAGGTCAACGACGCCGTCCTGCCGCTCGACGGCCTGGGCGCCCCGATCCTGTGGTTCGTGCTGCTGTTCACGATCGGGTTCGTGATGATCGCCTCGCTGTACGCGGCGGCCGCCTCCCTGGTCTCCCGCCAGGAGGACATCGGCTCCACCTCGATGCCCGTGATGATGCTGATCATGCTCCCGTACTTCGCGGTGATCTTCTTCAACGACAACCCCGAGGCCCTGCGGATCATGGCCCTGATCCCGTTCTCCGCCCCGGTGGCCACGCCGCTGCGCGTGTTCATGGACCAGGGCGAGATATGGGAGCACCTGCTCTCCCTCGGCATCCTGATCGCGGCCACCGCCCTGGCGATCTGGTTCGCGGCGAAGATCTACGAGCGCTCCATCCTGCGCACCGGCAAGGCCCTGAAGTGGTCCGAGGCGCTGCGCGCGAAGAAGGACTGATCCCCCGGCGCTGATAATCGACGGTTCGTCACCGGATCGCAGAGATTCTCCGCGATCCGGTGACGAACCGTCGATCCGCGCGCACGGCCGGAGGCGCGGCCCGGACCTACAGTGGTCTGCATGAGCACCGCCACCGCCACCCGCTCGCGAGCCGCGGAGGACCGCTCGGCCCGGCTCGCGGTCAGCGTCTTCCCCCTGCTCGTGCTGGCTGCCGCCGTGATCGGCTTCCTGGCACCGGAGGCCACCAAGCAGCTGATCCCGCAGGTCAACCTGTTCCTGGGGATCATCATGTTCGGCATGGGCCTGACCCTGACCTGGCCGGATTTCGCCCTGGTCTTCAAGCGCCCGCTGCCGATCCTGCTCGGCGTGGTGGCGCAGTACGCGATCATGCCGCTGCTGGGCCTGGGCGTGGCCCTGATCCTGGAGCTGCCGCCGGAACTGGCGGCGGGCGTGATCCTCGTGGGCTCGGCCCCGGGCGGCACCGCCTCGAACGTGGTCGCCTACCTGTCCCGCGCGGACACCGCACTCTCGGTGACCATGACCTCCGTCTCCACGCTCCTGGCGCCCCTGCTGACCCCGCTGCTCACCCTGTGGCTGGCCGGCCAGTACATGGACGTGGACGCCGGCGCCATGGCGATGTCGATCGTGAACATCGTGCTGCTGCCCGTGCTCGGCGGACTGGTCGTCCGCATGCTGCTGCGCCGCGCAGTGGAGATCGTCCTGCCGGCGCTGCCGTGGATCTCGGTCCTCTTCATCTCCCTGGTGGCCGCCGCGGTGGTGGGCAACTCGGCCGAGACGGTGCTCTCCGCCGGCTTCCTGGTGCTGCTCGCGGTGGTCCTGCACAACGGCCTCGGCTACGCACTGGGCTACGCCGGCGCCCACCTCTGCGGCCTGCCGCGCCCCTCGGCCCGCACGGTGTCCATCGAGGTCGGCATGCAGAACTCCGGCCTCGCCGCCGGCCTGGCCGCCCAGTACCTCTCCCCCGCCGCCGCCCTGCCGGCCGCCGTGTTCTCCATCTGGCACAACCTCTCCGGCGCCCTGCTGGCCATGGTGTTCCGCCGCTCGGACCGGCCGGTGCAGGAGGACTGAGCGCTCCCCCACCGACCGCCGCGCCGGTGCCGCCCTCACGACGACGGCACTCGCCCTGGCCCTCTGCCTCGCCTCGTGCACGGCGCCGGCCCCGGAGGAGAACTCCGCGTCCGCCCGCCGGGCTCCGCCGTCCGAGGACCCTGTCAGCCGGAGATGCCGAACCCCTTGAGCAGCTTCCTCGCCTGCTTGGTGCCGGCCTGCTGGAGCTGCAGCAGCTGGGAGTAGATGCCGCCGGACTCGGCGAGCTCGGCCGGGGTGCCGACCTCGTCCACGTGGCCGCCCCGGAGGGTGACGATCCGGTCCACGGAGGCGATGGTGGACAGCCGGTGGGCGACGATCAGGCTGGACCGGCCGACCATCAGCTCGTCCAGGGCGGCCTGCACGAGGCGCTCGGACTTCGTGTCCAGGGAGGACGTCGCCTCGTCCAGGATCAGGATGGGCGCGTCCTTGAGCACCGCGCGGGCCACGGCGATGCGCTGCCGCTGGCCGCCGGACAGCCGGAGCCCGCGCTCGCCGATCAGCTGCTCGTAGCCGTCCGGGAACCGCTCCACGAACCCCTCCGCGAACGCGGCCTTCGCCGCAGCCCGCACCCGCGCGTCGCCCGCCACCGGGTCTGCGTAGGCGATGTTCTCCCGGACGGTGCCGGAGAACAGGCTCGGCTCCTGGAAAACCGCCGCGATCCCGCCGCGCAGCGCGGGCAGTCCGAGCTCGTCCACGCCCTGCCCGAACACCTCGATCCGCCCGGACCGCACCGGGTACAGGCCCATGAGCAGGTGGGTGATGGTGGACTTGCCACCGCCGGACTCGCCGACCAGCGCCACCTTCTCGCCCTGCCGCACCTCGAAGTCGACCCCGGCGAGCACGTCGCGCTCGGCGGAGCCGTCGTAGGAGAAGTGCACGTCCGCGAACCGCACCGCCGGCACGTCCTGCCCGGCCCTCTCGGCGAGATCCCGCAGCGGCCCGGCGCCGGGGTCCTCGGCGTCGCCCGCCCCGCCCTCGGCGGCGGGCCGCTCGGCCACCTGGATCCGTCCGGCCTCCGGCTGCGCCTCCGCCTTCTCCCCGGCCGAGCCCCCGACGACGGACGCCTCACCGGAGGAGGCGACCGGGCCCTCGTCGTGCCCCTCGCCGTCCGCACGGACAGCCGTGCCGTCCCGGCCGTCCTCCCGCTCCTCCGCGAGGACGTCGAAGTAGTCCTTGGAGCCGGCGACGGCGCGCTGGGCGGAGTCGACGAGGTAGGACATGTTCATGATCGGCTGGCGTGCCATGGTCATCAGCTGGATGAGGACGACCATGTCTCCGACGGAGAAGTGGCCCTGTGCGGTGCGCAGGAACACCAGCAGGTAGAGCACGCCGAACACCAGGTTGAGTGCCAGGCGGCGGGCGGCGTCCATGGAGTGCCACCAGTTCGACTGCTTGCGCGTGATGCCGACGGTCGCCCGGAAGCGCTCCGTGAAGCCGGCGAGTTCCGTGCCCTGGCGGTTGTAGGAGCGCACCACGGGCATCTGGGAGACGACCTCGGCGAAGCGGCCGGAGGCGATGTCGATCTCCGTGTTCTTCTCGCCCTCCCAGACCTGCCACTTCTTGGAGGTCTTGGCGGTCAGCCACATGTAGACCGGGAAGACGATCGCCAGCAGCACGGCCAGCGGCCACCAGTAGAACGCGGAGATCGCCAGCACCGCCGCGGTGGTGATGAGCATGGTGAACGCGTTGTTCGCGAAGAAGTTCAGGAACTGCGTCAGCTCCGTGATGGAGCGGTTCAGGCGGCTGGTGACGCGGCCGGTGATGGCGGTGTCGAAGTACTTCTGCGGCAGGTGCAGCAGGTGCTCGAAGTAGCGGGTGGAGAGGATGGTGCGCATGCGGGCGGCCATGACGTCGCCCCAGTAGCCGCCCACGCTGATCACGGCCGTGGTGAGGACCTCCACCGCGAAGAACGCCGCGGCCAGCCAGGCGACCGCCGGCAGGGTCTCCTCCACCGTGGCCCGGCCGGTGACGGCGTCCACGATCTCGTCCGTGGCCGCGCCGATCAGGAACGGGGTGGCCAGGGACAGCACCGCCATGAGCACCGCGGACACCGCGACCCCCAGGTAGAGCGGACGCAGCTGCGGGGCGAAGCGGAGGATGCGCAGGAGGGAGGTCACCGGGCCAGCGTAGTGCCGGCAGGACGACCGCTCAGAACAGCGGGTCCTCCGCGATGCCGCGCAGCACGGACTGCAGCAGCGGGGCCAGGCCGTGGCCGTCCGGAGCCACCAGGGCGGCGGGATCGAGCCAGGTCAGGTCCGCGATCTCGGCGGCCTTCACCGGGACCTCGTGCTCGGCGAGCGGGCGGGCGAGGGCGAAGACGTCGCCCACCACGCGGAAGCCGGCCTCGTTGGCGGCGGCCGCTTCGTGGACGCCCAGGCAGGTCAGTTCGTCCGGGCGCAGGCGGATGCCGGTCTCCTCGGCCACCTCGCGCACGGCGGTGTCCAGGGGCGTCTCGCCCGGCTCGGGCTTGCCGCCGGGGAACATGTACATCCGGGTGCCGTCCTTGCGCACGGAGAGGGCACGGCCGTCCGGGCGCAGGAGCACCACGGCGGAGACGCGGATCGTCTGCACGTCCGGTCCGGCGGGGTCCTGGGTGTCGTTCACGTCAGCGGCGGGCATGCCGTCCATTCAACACCCGCGGGGATCAGAAACGTAGAAGTGGGACGAGGACCGGGCAGCGGGGGTCCATTCAACACCCGCGGGGATCAGAACAGGGTGAAGGTGATCTTCACCGCGATGCCGATCATCAGCACGCCCACCACGGAGTCCACGATCCGCCACATCTTCGGCGAGTTCATGAACGGGGCGATCTTGGTGCCGCCCCAGCCCAACAGGACGATCCACAGCGTGGAGGCGAGGATGGCACCGCCGGCGAACAGCCAGCGGCCGTCTCCGTAGGCCTGGGAGACGGTGCCGAGCATGACGACCATGTCCAGGATCGCGTGCGGGTTCAGCAGGGACACGGACAGGGCGAGCATGATCGCCTTGCCCAGCGGGGTCTGCGGGGTGTCGAGGGCGACCGTCCGGACCTTCGGCGTGGCCTGCACGGCCACCGAGCCGCTGCCGGAGGGCTTGACGACGACGGACGGGCGGGCGGGCTCGGCCGGCTCACCGGAGCGCGGGGCCCGGTGGACGGTGCCGTCCTCGGTGAGGTGTCCGGAGCGGTGGGCGGCGAGCATCTCGCTGTCGATGACCGGCAGCTGGCCCGTCAGGGTGACCACATCGGTGAGGGAGGGCGCGTGCTCCGGGTCGTTCTGCTGGGCCTCGGCGGCCGCGGAGGCGAGGGTGGTCTGTCCCTTCCAGGCCGACCTCAGGGAGGCGAAGGCGAACCAGAGCAGGTAGGCGATGCCGGCCACGGTCATCGCGGGGATGAGCCACGGCACAGCGTCGGCGACGACTCCCACGCCGGCGACTCCGGCGGCGAGCAGGATCATGTCACCGGCCAGGCAGATGCCGAGCGAGAGCAGCACGCGGTCTCGTCGGACGACCTGGCGCAGCAGGAACAGAGTCTGCGCGCCCACGGCGACGACGAGGGCGAGGTTGGTCAGGAACCCGGTGGCGAAGATGGTCACGGGAAGAGAGTAGGAGCGCCTCGGCAACCGCCTCCAGCGCAGAATCCTTCAGGTTCTGAAGCTGTCCTTCAGACCTTGGCGTAGGCTGTGCTCGTGTGAACTCCGACCACCTGCGCGCCCTCGCCGCCGCCGTCGACGAAGGCACCTTCGACGCCGCCGCCGCCTCCCTCCGCATCTCCGGCTCCGCCCTCTCTCAGCGCATCCGCGCCCTGGAGAAGCAGGTCGGCCAGGTCCTGCTGACGCGCACCGTGCCGGTGCAGGCCACCTCGGCCGGCGAGCACATGCTGCGTCTGGCCCGTCAGGTCCTGGCGCTGGAGGACGACGCCCTCAGCACCCTCGGTGTGGGCGAGCAGGGCCGCACCCGTCTGCCGATCGCCGTGAACGCAGACTCTCTGGACACCTGGTTCCTGGGGGTCCTCAAACGGGCCGCCACCTGGGACGACGTGGTCCTCAACATCCACGCCGAGGACCAGGCCCACACGGCCCGGCTGCTGCGCTCCGGCACCGTGATGGCGGTGGTCACGGCGGTCCCGGAGCCGGTCTCCGGCTGCGTGGTGGTCCCGTTGGGCACCATGCGGTACCACGCAGTGACCACCCGATTCCTCGCGGACCTGCACCGGAGGGAGGACGGCACCCCTGACCTCACCACGCTCCCGGCGGTGGACTACGGCGTGCGCGATCTGCTCCAGCACCAGGTGCTCGTCCGCGCCGGCCTCGGCACTCCCCCACACCATCTGATCCCCTCGGTCACCGCCTACTATCGCGCCGTGACCGGCGGCCTGGGCTGGGGCATGATCCCGGATTCCCAGATGCCGGCCGGCGTGCTCGAGGGCACCCACCCGGAACTGACGACCATCCCGGACCTCGGGGACATGGACGTGGAGCTGCACTGGCAGCGCTGGAACTCCGGACCGGACTCGCTGGACCGGTTGACGGAGGCCGTCATCGCAGCGGCCCAGGACATGCGCTGACCGATGCGGTCGGCAGCCGGGGCCGGCTGCGGCACGGCCGGGTCAGCCGCGGAGAGTGCCGTCGTCGTCCACGGCGGGCAGGGTCACCACCATGCGGGTGCGACCCGGCTCGGAGTCCGCCGTGATGGTGCCGCCGTGGGCCTCCACCACGGCCCTGACGATCGCCAGACCCAGGCCGGTGGAGCCCTCCACCGGCTCGCGGGCGGCCGAGGCGCGGATGAAGCGGTCGAAGAGGACGGGCATGATCTGTTCGGGGACTCCGGGGCCGTCGTCCTGCACCACCAGACGCACGCCCCTGCCGGACGGGGCCTCCGGGAACGGGACCACGTCCACGTACACCCAGACCGTGGTGCCGGCAGGGGTGTGCTTGCGGGCATTGGAGAGCAGGTTGCCCACCACGCGCTCGAGCTGGTGCAGGTCACCGCAGACCCTGGGGCCCTGGGAGAGCTTCTCCTCCGAGATCTCCACGTCCCACTCGTGGTCCGGCGCAGCGGCCCGGGCATCCGCGACGGCGTCCACCGCGAGCTCGGCCACGGAGACGAGGCGGCGTTCGGTGTCGCCGGGCCCTCCGGAGGCGAGGCGGCGCTGTTCCTCTCGGTCCATGCGGGCCAGGAAGAGGAGGTCGTCCACGAGCCGGGTCATGCGGTCCGACTGCGCCAGCACCCGGTTCAGCGACTCACGGCCCCGCTCGGACAGCGGCTCGGTGAAGCCGATCATCTCCGAATAGCCGCGGATCGAGGCGAGCGGGGTGCGCAGCTCGTGGGAGGCGTCCGCCACGAAGCGGCGGAGCTTGTCCTCGAGGTGCTGGCGCTCGTCGAGGGATTCGTCCATGGAGGTGAGCATGTGGTTGAACGCAGAGGCCACCACGGCCATCTCGTCCTCGCGGCGGCTGGCCGACTCCGGCACCCGATAGTCCGCCAGATGCACCCCCGGTGTGCCCACCGGCAGCGCGGAGACCGCGTTCGCGCTGGCAGAGATGTCCGCCAGCGGCCCCAGGGATCGGCGCACCCACGCCCAGGAGCCGATGGCCACCACGATGATGACGACCGCAATGCTGCCGAGGGTGCCGACGCGGCTGTCGTTGAGGACCTTGAGCTGGCTGTCGATCGGGACGCCCACCACCAGGAAGCGACCCCCGGAGGCCGCCGCGACGGCGGGGGACAGACGCTTCCCCTGGACCACGTAGGCCGCCCCTTCGAAGTCGACCTCGGTGGCCTCCTCCACCGGGCCGTCTGCGAGGCCATCGATCAGCTCACGCCTCTCCTTCGAGGTGAGCGCACGCTGGCCGCCCACCGCATCCAGGATGTAGCCGTCGACGCTCTGGCCGGAGTGATCGGACAGCCCTTCCTCCGCGGCGATCGTCACCAGCGTGCCGGACTCGAGGCCGGCACCGGTGGGCAGGGGCGTCCCGGCGCCCATGGCGGACAGCGGCGCGCTGAACCCGGCTGTGGGTCCACGGTGCTCCAGCTGCACCCAGGCGCGGTGCAGCGTGGCCCCCAGATCCTCTGCGATCCTGTCCCGGATGGTCTGCTCGGCGACGCTCAGCGTGAAGACCGCGTAGAGGCAGAACACCAGGGTGACGAAGGCGACGAGCCCTGCCGAGATGCGAACCGCCAGGGACTGCGGCCGCCCCGCCTCCCGCCTGCGCTCAGGGGCCGGGGCGGTCGGTGTGCCCGGGACCGGTTCAGGCCGGTCGGATGACATAGCCCGCGCCGCGGACCGTGTGGATCATCGGGTCACGGCCGACGTCGATCTTCTTGCGCAGGTAGGAGATGTAGAGCTCCACGATGTTCGCCCGGCCTCCGAAGTCATAGCCCCAGACGTGGTCGAGGATCTGGGACTTGGAGAGCACGGTGCGCACGTTGAGCATCAGGTACTGCAGCAGGTTGTACTGGGTGGCGGTCAGGTCGATGAGGTCGCCGCCACGGGTCACCTCGTGGGTGCGGGTGTTCATCACCAGGTCGCCGACCACGATCACCTCGTTGGCTGCGGCCATCAGACCGGAGCGCTGCACGAGGCGGTGGAGGCGGATGAGGACCTCCTCCATGGAGAACGGCTTGGTGACGTAGTCGTCGCCGCCGGCTGCCAGGCCGGAGATGCGGTCGTCCGTGGAGTCCTTCGCGGTGAGGAACATGACCGGCAGGTCCGGCCAGAACGCGCGCAGGCGGTCCAGCACCTCGAACCCGTCGAAGTCCGGGAGCATGATGTCCAGCACGGCGACGTCGGGCTGCTTCTCCTTGCTCTTCTCCAGAGCGGTCGCGCCGTCATGGGCCACCACGACCTCCCAGCCGCACAGGGACAGGCCGATGGACATGAGGTCGGCGATCATCGGCTCGTCGTCCACCACCAGGGCGCGCACCGGCGAGCCGTCCGGGTGGGACAGCTTCGGGAGGATCTCCTGCAGCTCGGCCACAGAGGTGGGGGTGCCGACGGTCCGAGGCTCGGTCACTGGAGGCTCCTTCGTATGGGGCAGAGGGCCGCCCTTCGGCGGAGGGGAACGGGGACCCGACGGTGCGGTCACCCTATGACGGAATTGTCTGTGATGAAACCGTTATCTGTCCACGTCGCGACGATCCTACGCCGTGATCACCGAGATCGCCGAGTCGGATCCTGTGCATCTCATCAGACGACCGGCTTCATGGCCCAGTGGACGGCCAGGGTGCCGAAGAGGAAGGTCTCGTGGCCCACGTTCACGAAGCCTGCGTCCTCCAGCAGCGCGGCGATCTGCGCCGGGGACTTGAAGGCACGGCTGGACTCGGAGAGGTAGGCGTAGGCCTCCGGGGTCTTCGTGATCATCTTCGCCACCCGGGGCACCACGTTCCGGATGTAGAAGGTGGAGAAGGGCTTGAAGACGTCGTCGGGCGCCGGAGAGGTCTCGAGCGCCGCCATCCACCCGCCGGGACGCAGCACGCGGAACTGCTCGGCGAGCGTGGTCGGGATGTCAGCGACGTTCCGCAGCAGATAGCCGTGGGTGACGGAGTCGAAGGATTCGTCTTCGAAGGGCAGGTCCATGGCGTCGGCCTCGACCCACTCCACCCTGTCCCCGTTCGGCCGGGCGCGGCCGACCTCCATCATCTCGGGGGCGAAGTCCACGCCGACCACCCGGGCGTCCGGGTCTCGGCGCAGCACCTCGAGGGCGATGTCCCCCGTGCCCGTCGCCAGGTCCAGGACGCGGCCGCCGGCCGGGATGTGCGCGTGGTCCACCGTGCGGCGGACGAAGCGCGGCTCCTGCCCCCACGTCATGACCAGGTTCATCAGGTCGTAGCGGCCTGCGATGCCGTTGAACATGGAGGCGACCCGCGCACCGTGGTCGGCGGGGCGCGGCTGATCGCCGCCGGCGGAGGAGGTGTTCTGCTGACTCACAGGTCCACGGTATCCGTTCGGACGCCGGACGCCTGCCATACGTGCCCCCGGGACCGGCGCCGGGTGCCCGGCGCCCGGCGAGCGCAGCCGGGCCCGCGCAGCCCCTCCCAGGCAACTGCCAGGAGAATCTGCGGTGAGTCCTGGTTGTCCGGAGAACTTAGGGTGGGCTAACCTCCCGCATTAGGGCATATCGATGCTCCGTAATCGAACTCGAGTGCCGCTGGCTCCGTCGGCGGGCTCTCGTCCAGCCGCCGCACAGAGCCGACCCGTGAGCGTCGTCGGCACGTCACGGCCCTACTCCCAGGGGGCCGGGCGTGCCGACGCCGTGTCCGCACCCCCGCCGTCGCCCGACGACGGGGCACCGCCCCAGAGAAAGGCTCTCTCCGTGCCGTCTTCCTCCCAGCTCTCCCGCCGCACCCTCCTGGGCGCGGGCGGATCCAGCCTGGCACTGCTCCTGGCCTCCTGCGCCACGGGCCCGGCCGGCGGCTCGGATTCCTCCACCACCTCCGCGTCGTCCTCGTCCGGTGCAGACGCCGAGACCTTCCCCGTGACGATCGAGCATGTCTACGGCAGCACCGAGATCCCGGCGGCACCGCAGCGCGTTGTCACGGTCTCCTGGGTCAACCAGGACGTCTGCGTCGCCCTCGGCGTGGTGCCGGTGGGCATGGCCGCCGTGGAGTTCGGGGGCAACAGCAACAAGTCCACCGACTGGTTCGACGCCGCCCTGGAGAAGATCGACGGCGCAGAGCGCCCGACCACTTGGTCCGAGGCGGACGGCCTGGACGTGCAGGCGATCGCCGCGGTGAAGCCGGACCTGATCCTGGCGGTCTACTCCGGGATCACGCAGGAGGACTACGACCGTCTGTCCAAGATCGCCCGGACTGTGGCCTATCCGAAGGACGTCCCGGCGTTCGGCACCTCGTGGCAGCAGTCCACGGAGATCATCGGCCGGGCTCTGGGCCGCGCGGAGCAGGCGAGGGAGCTGGTCTCCGACCTGGAGGGACAGATCGCCGAGGCCGGTGCCGAGCATGAGGCGTTGAAGGGCGCCACGTTCGTGTACGGCACGATCGACCCGGCCGCGGCGGACCAGATCAGCATCTACACGGATGTGGACAACCGCCCGAAGTTCCTGGAACTGCTGGGCATGGAGCAGGCAGAGGTGGTGCGAAAGAACTCGCCGAAGGACCAGGAGTTCTTCTTCACCTGGTCCCCTGAGCGGGCCGACGAGCTGGAGTCGGACGTGTTCGTCTCCTGGGCCGCGTCCGAAGACGTGCGGAAGGACATCGAGTCCGACCCCCTGCTCGGAAAGATCCCGGCGGTGGAGTCCGGCGGGCTGGTCCTCCAGGTGGACGAGCAGCAGGTGCTCTCCGTGTCCGCGATCTCGCCCCTGTCCATCCCGTATGCACTGAAGGAGATCGTCCCGCCCCTCGCCGAGGCCGCCGCGGCCTCGAAGGGCTGATACGCCGCCCATGACCCCTGTTTCCGTCGCCCCAACGACAGAGCACCGGAACCGCTCGGCCGTGCCGATGGCTGCCGCCGTCCTGCCCGTGGTGCTCCCGCTCGGCCTGCTGGCGGTGGCGGCGGTCGCCGGGCTGGCGCTCGGCGCCCGCACCGTGGACCCGACGACGGCCCTGCGCACCCTGACGGCGATGCTCTCCGGACAGCCCCTGCCCGGAGGCATCGACGCCGCCGCCGTCGCCTCCCGGGTGCCCCGCACCGTCACCGCAGCGCTGGTCGGGTCCTCCCTGGCCGTGGCCGGTGCCTGCCTGCAGGGCGCCACTCGCAACCCGCTCGGGGACCCGGGGCTGCTCGGCCTGTCCGGCGGAGCCTCTTTGGCGATGGCGATCGGTCTCGCGCTCGGCGTCCCCGCCTCCGCCCCGGCGACGCTGGGTCTCGCCGCGCTGGGGACGGCCGGCGCCGCCGCCCTCGTCTACGCCTGCGCATCCGCGGCGACGCGCATCGGCGGCACGCCGGGGGCACCGTCTCCCATCGCGTTGGTGCTCGCCGGCGCCGCAGTCACCGCCGGGACCACCGCGGTGACGACCGCCCTGCTGGTGCTGTCCCCCGCGGTGCGGGACCGACTCCGGTTCTGGAGCATCGGCACCGTTGCCAGGGCCGAGCTGTCCGAGGCCCTCCTGCTGGCCCCCGTGATCCTCGCCGCCGTGCTGGCCGCGATCGCGGTGGGGTCAGGCCTGGACGCCTTGGCCCTGGGCGAGGACCTCGCCCACGGACTCGGCTCCCGGCCGGGGCACGTGCGCGCCGTGCTGCTCGCCGCCGTCGTGGTGCTGACCGCCGCCGCCGTCGCTCTGGCCGGCCCGGTGGCGTTCGTCGGTCTCGTGGTCCCCCACGCCCTGCGACGCCTCCGTCCGCAGGGCGCGCGGATGCTCCTCTGCGGCAGCGCCCTCTGGGGCGCCGTGCTCGTGATCGTCGCGGATCTGCTCGGCCGCACCGTCGTGGCACCGGGCGAGGTGCATCTGGGCGTCACCACCGTGCTGATCGGTGTGCCGGTGTTGCTGGTCCTGCTCCGTCGGACCGGGGTGGCCGCATGATGCCCCGCTCCTCTGTGACCGCGGCATGCGGAACCGGCGTGTCGGCCCACCGTGCCGTGTCCCGCATGCGGCGGGCGGACCGGCTCCGGCTCGGCTCGGCCGTGGCAGGCCTGAGCGTGACGCTGCTCGTCCTCGCCGCTCTGCGAGTGCTCTGGGGCGCCTATCAGGTGACCCCCGCCGACTTCGTGCGCATCCTGTCCGGCCAGACGATCGCGGGGGCGAGCTTCATCGTGCTCGAGGAGAAGCTCCCTCGCGCCGTGGCCGCCATGCTCGCCGGTGCGGCCCTCGGCGCCTCGGGGGCGCTCTACCGCCGAACCCTGCGCAACCCGCTGGCCTCCCCGGACATCCTGGGCGTCACCACCGGGGCGGCCGCGGCCGTCGTGGCCTGGCTCGCGGCCACTGCCGCCCAGATGGGCGGGGGCTCCGACCTCGCCCGCTCGGCGGCCGCCCTCGTCGGGGCCCTGGCAGCGGGAGCAGCGGTGTTCCTGGCTGCACGGTCGATCGGCGGGGAGCGCTTCATCGTGGCCGGCATCGCCGTCGGCGCGGCCGGGCAGGCGATCGTGGCCGGCACCATGCTATCCCTGTCCCAGCACGACCTGCAGGCGGCGACCGTCTGGCTGGCCGGCTCCCTGAACGGTGTGACCTGGGGGAGGATCGCGCTGCTGGCGGCGGCGACGGCTCTGCTCCTGCCTGCCGCCGGTCTGCTGCACCGCGCCCTCGCTCCGGTCGATCTGGGCCTGCCCACGGCCACAGCCCTGGGGGCGAGGCCTCGGCGGACGGGCGCAGCCGCCCTGATCGTCGGCGCCGGACTCGCGGCGGCCGCCACCGCAGCGGTGGGGCCGCTTGCCTTCGTGGCGCTGCTCGCCGGCCCGGCGGCTCAGTTCCTCACCGGCGGCCGTCCCTCCTTGACCTGCTCTGCGCTGGCCGGTGCCGCCATGGTGGTCCTGGCCGACCTTCTGGCCGCGGAGACGACCGCCCTGCTGTTCGACGGCGCCCGCCTGCCCACCGGAGTGCTCACCGGTGCCGCCGGTGCCCCACTGATGCTCTGGATGCTGCTGCGCCAGGGCCGTGAAAGAGGAGGACGCGCATGACCACCGCCCGCACCGACCCGGACACCCCGACGGTCGGCCTGCGCCTGCGCGGCGTGGAACTCGGCTACGGCCCGGCTTCCGCGCCGCCCGTCGTCGGTCCGATCGACCTGGACCTGCCTGCCGGGGCGACCACCGCGATCATCGGGGCCAACGGCTGCGGCAAGTCCACGCTGCTGCGGGGCCTCACCCGGCAGCTGCCGCTGCGGGCCGGACACATCGAGGTCCTGGGCCAGGACCTGTCCGGGGCCGGAGCACGGGAGTACGCGCGCACGGTGGCCCTCCTCCCCCAGCATCCGGTAGCGCCCGAGGGGATGACGGTCGCCCAACTCGTGGCCCGGGGCCGCCACCCGCATCGCGGCCTTCTCGGGGGCCGCGGGGACGGAGACGATGCGGCGATCGCCGCGGCCCTGGAGAGCACGGCGCTGACCGAGCTCGCCGACCGTGAGGTCACCTCCCTCTCCGGCGGGCAGCGCCAGCGCGCCTGGCTCGCCCTCGTGCTCGCCCAGCAGACCCCAGTGGTGCTGCTCGACGAGCCGACGAGCTACCTCGACCTCGCCCACCAGGTGGACGTGCTGGACCTGGTCCGGCTCCTGCCGGACCCGCGATCCGCGGCACCACCGGAGAGTGCCGGACCCCACGCCAGCAGACCCGCCGACAACGGCCCCGCACAGACCGCCGGAGCCCCACCGGCCGCCGCGCCACGGGCCACGGTGGTGGCCGTCCTGCACGAGCTGAATCTCGCCGCCCGCTGCGCCGACCACCTCGTGGCGATGGTCCGGGGGCAGGTCGTGGCCGCCGGGCGCCCCGCCGAGGTGCTCGTGCCCGAGGTCCTCGCCGACGTCTTCGGGCTGGATGCCGACGTGATGCCGGACCCGCTGCTCGGACACCCGGTGGTGCTGCCTCGAGGCATCGGAGACCGTCTGCCGCCCCGCACCGCCCCCGCTTCCCCCACCGCACAGGAGTACCGATGACCGAAGGCATGACCGTCGCCCACACCCGCGTGGTGTCCGTGGAGCAGCCCTGCCGAGGCTTCCGCCGCATCGTCCTCGCAGGGACGGACCTGGAACGGGCGAGCGCCGAGCTGCTCGGGCTCCTGCCCCCGGGGGCGCCGGACCTCCATCAGCTCTACCGGGGCTCCCGGCCTCGCCGGGACGCCTACGTGAAGGTCCTCGTCCCGCCGCCGGGCGGAGTCTCCGCGGACCCGGACCTGTCCCACGGGTTCCGCAGCGGATTCCTGGCGATCCCCGAAGCCGAGCGCGGCTGGATGCGGACGTACACGGTGCGCTCGGCCGGGCGTGTGCGCCTGGACGGACGCCTTGTCCCCTCGCTCACCCTGGATGTGGTCCTGCACGGCGCCCCCGACGACCCCCACCAGGGGCCCGGACTGCGCTGGGCGCGCTCCGTCTCCGCCGGGGACGAGGTCAATGTCCTCGTGCCCGGCGCGGAGGCACCTGCGTGGACCGGGTGGCGGGATACCGGCGCACGCCGTGTGTTGGCCGTGGGAGACGAGACCGCGGTCCCGGCCCTGCTGTCCGTGGCCGAGGAGCTCGCCGACCCCTTCGGCGGCTTCGACGGCGAGGCCGACCTTGTCCTGGAGCTACCCGCCGGAACCGGCCACACCGATCTGATCGCCGAGCGCCTGGCCGTGCCTGAGCCCTGGGACCGTTCCCGCCCGCTCGCCGTCGCCGAACACGGCCGGGTCCGCCTGCACCTCGGACATCGCGGCGTCGCCGACGGGCGGGGGGACCTCCCCTCCGGCACGGACCTGCCCCAGGGGTCCTGGGCCCACGGGCGCGTGGCGGCGCTGCTGGGACTGCGCGGCCACGGGCACGGCGAGACGGCCGCCGTCATGCCGGAGGCCCCGCCGGCCGAGGGCCGGCAGCGCGAGTGGACGATCGCGGAGGTCGACCCGGTCTCCGGTGCCGAGCGCCCGGACACCTACGTCTTCCTCGCCGGCGAGTCCGCCATGGTGCGCGGCCTCCGCCGTCTGTGTGTGGGCGAGGGCGGGATCCCCAAGACCCACGTCTCCTTCATGGGGTACTGGAGGCACGGTCAGGCGGAGAGCTGAGCCGGCGGGGAATGAAGGGACCGGCAGGCCCGTTGCACGCGGGACACCTGCAATCGACTTCTCAAGGAGGCTTCATCATGGCCGATGTCATCCTGATCGGCGGCCACGGCAAGGTGGCCCTGCTCGCCGCACCCCTGCTCGTGGAGGCCGGGCACACCGTCACCTCCGTGATCCGCAACCCGGACCACGTGGACGAGGTCCGGGCAACCGGCGCCGAGCCGCTGGTGCTGGACGTGGAGCAGGCGGACGAGACCGAGCTGGCCGCCGCCTTCGACGGGAAGGACGCCGTCGTCTGGTCGGCCGGCGCCGGCGGCGGGAACCCCGCCCGCACGACGGCTGTGGACCGGGACGCCGCGATCCGCTCGATGGACGCCGCGCGCACCGCAGGCGTGGACCGCTACGTGATGGTCTCCTACCTGGGTGCCTCCCTGGACCACGGAGTCCCGGAGGACGACGACTTCCACGCCTACGCCCAGGCGAAGGCCGAGGCGGACGAGCACCTGCGCGGCTCCGGCCTGGACTGGACCATCCTCGGCCCGGGAGCCCTCACGCTGGACGAGCCGACCGGCCGGATCGCGGCAAACCCCTCCCGCGAACAGGTGGCGGACTCCTCCGCCACCTCCCGCGGCAATGTGGCCCGCACGATCGTGGCGGCCCTCGCCTCGGGCGAGAGCATCGGCCGCCAGGTCGAGTACGTGGACGGCGACACCCCGATCGAGGACGTCTTCCCGGCCTGACGTTGACGGGGCGGGGGTCCGGCCGCGGCGGCATGCACGCCAGGGGCCGGACCTCCGCCCGGACCCCCGTGCGCACGCCCCGGCCGTGGCCGGCGTTCAGCGGTCCCCGCGGTGCGCGGAGAGGAGCCTGTCCGCCTCGGTGAGGCCCATGAGAAGCCCGGAGAACAGGGTCAGGATGCCGGCGAGCACGCCGGAGACGGCCGTGAGGCCGTAGCGCTTCACGTCCAGGAACGGATACGGATACCAGTCCACGCGCGGGCCACGGGCCATGGTGACCCCGGTCCAGGTGAGAGGCAGGGCGGCGGCGAGGAGCCGGCGTCGGCGGTTGAGCTGGCCGCGGGGGTCGAAGGCCGCCCACACGACCGGGGCGAGCAGCGGGTTCACCACGTGCTGGACGGCGTCGTTGGCACGGTAGAGTAGCGTGTCCTGCCCGTGGCCGCGCAGCACCGTGTTGTAGACCAGCCCCGTGACCATCACCGAGCCGAGTCCGGCGGCGCGGACGGCCCAGAAGGCGTCCGAGCGGGGAGCGCGCCGGGCTGCGGCCAGGACCAGGGAGGTCACCGCGACCACCGCGTTCGAGCACCACGTGAAGTAGGCGGGCTGGTTGAGGACGTTGCCCCAGCCGGCCTCGAAGCCGCCCCGGTAGGAGGTCCCCTCGAACACCGGGGTGCCCTTGGACGCGCCGATCACGAAGGAGCTGGCGCAGCCGGCCAGCGGCAGCAGCCCGGCGCCGAGCCAGGCCGTGCGCGCCAGACGGGTCGGGGCAGGGTCCCTGCGGCGGCCGCGCAGCAGGGCGCGCAGGCTCACCGTGGACGTCCTCTTCGGCGGCCGCGCCCAGCGCACGCCTGAGGCCACAGTGGGCTGCGCGAACCAGCGCGTCAGGGGCCCGGCCGAGGCACGGCGGCGTGGCACGGCGTGGTTCAGGGTGAGCTGCATCGTGGTTCTCGCAGGGTCGGGGACAGCGATGGCCCCCCCATCCTGACATGAACGGCAGGTGAACAACACCCCTCGCGTGCGAGAACACAGAGGGTCGTGAGGGTGGTCTCAGAAGAGCTGGTCCGGATCCTCCACATCCACGGTGAGGCCGTCCTCGCGCAGGCGACGGATGCCCTCCTGCACCATGCGGCGGCCGACGTCCGTCACACGGTCCACGCGTTCGAAGCTGACCACCACACGCTCCGGGCGCTCCTGGCTGATCTCCACGAGCGCCGCCTGCACGGCCTCGGCACCGCCGAAGCGGATCACGCCCTGCAGGTGGAGGCGGACGGCGTCGTCCTCACGGCGGACGAAACGCACCACGGTGGCGCCGAGCGGGTCGGCCTCCATCAGGTGCAGGTTCAGGTCCTCGGAGAGGCGGCGGAAGAACTCCATGCCGCGCACCGAGTTGCCGTGCTCGTCCAGGCGGGGCGAGTACACGCCGATGCCGACCTGCCCGGGCAGGGCTCCCATGACGCCGCCGGCCACGCCGGACTTGGCCGGGATGCCCACGTCCGTCAGCCACTCGCCCGCGGCGTCGTACATGCCGGAGGCGGACATCACGGAGAGCACCTGACGCGTGACGAGGGAGCCCAGGACGCGCTCACCGGTGAGGGGGTGCACACCGCCGGCGGCGAGGCAGGCACCCATCACGGCCAGGTCCCGCACGGTGACCCTCACGGAGCACTGCGCCACATAGCCGGCCACGATGTCCTCGGCGCGGTCGTGCAGGATGCCGTGGCTGCGGAGCATGTGGGCCAGCGCCAGGTTGCGGTCCGCGCAGTTCATCTCCGATTCGAAGGTCGCGTGGTCGATGCTCAGCTGCCGGCCGGCCAGCGTGGACATCAGCGAGACGACACGGTCGATGCGCTCCTGACGCCCGGCGTACGGTCCCACGAGCAGCTGGTGGGTGGCCAGCGCGCCGGCGTTGATCATCGCATTGTCCGGCCGCTTGGACTCCGCCTCCAGGGACAGCTCGTTGAAGGCCTCGCCGGAGGGGTTGAGGCCCACGAAGCGGTCCACGGTCTCCACACCCCGGTCCGCGAGGGCGGCGGCGTAGGCGAACGGCTTCGCGATGGACTGGATGGTGAACTCGGTCCGGTCGTCACCGGCGGAGTGGAGCCGGCCGGTGACGGTGGCCACGGCCGCACCCAGGGGACGGGGGTCCGCCTGCGCGAGCTCCGGGATGTACTGCGCGACCTCTCCGTGCTCCAGGTGGCGGATGGACTCCAGGACCCCACGCAGGTAGTCGGGGACGGGATGCTGCATGCGTCTCAGTCCTTCTGCCACATGGCGGTCAGGTCGTTCGTGCCCTTGGTCCCGATCGTCTCGACCTCCTCGAACCCGAGCTTCTCGTAGAAGGGCACGTTGTCCCGGGTGGAGGACTCGAGGTACACGCCCACCCCCTGCTGCCGTGCGTGGGCGATGCGGTGCTTGACCAGCCCGGAACCGACCCCGCGGCCCCGGGCGGCCGGGGTGGTGCCGAGCTCGGTCAGGTACCAGTGGTCCTCGGACGGGCGGGCGCGGTCGCAGGCGGCGGTGGTGCGCAGCGCGTCCCAGGCTCTGGCGCCGTGGGTGCGCACGTAGGTGGGCACACGGCTGAGCTGGTCCCGCCAGGTGGGGTCCGAGTGTCCGGGGCGTTCCCAGAGGGCGACGCCCAGGACGGAGCCGTCGGCCGGATCCACGGCCACGTCCACAGCGCCGCACGGCAGGCCGTCAGAGCCTTCGGCGAGCATGGACCTGATCATCCGGACGAACTTCACGGACAGGCGGGCTGCGTGGCCGTCCGAGTCGCCGGGCAGCAGCCCCGTGGTGAACGGGTCCGTGGCGAAGGCCTCGGCGAGCACGCCGGCGACGTGCTCCACGGTGGTGCGCGAGGCGTCCTGGGCCGTGAGCGTCTCGATCTCGAAGGAGGAACGGTGGGCAGGGCTGGGCGGGGCGGCGTTCGTGGGGGTCATCGTCTCCATCATACGAAGCCGCCCGCCGCGCCCCGGGGCGGGGCCTCCGCACAGGCGGAGAGCGGAAGGGGCGACGACGGCACGCACCGGGCATGCCGTCGTCGCCCCTTCCGGACGGGGTCGGGTCGCGGCGGCGGCCCTGCCCCGTGCGCCGGTCGGTCAGCTCTCCTGGAGAGCGTCCACGTCCTCGTCGATCCAGCCGCGGGTGCGGTCGACGGCCTTCTTCCAGAGGCGCAGGCGCCGCTCGGCCTCCTCCTCGTCCATCTGCGGCTCCCAGCGCGTGTCCTCGGACCAGTTCTCCGCGAGCTCCTGCTGGGACTCCCAGAATCCGACGGCCAGGCCGGCGGCGTAGGCGGCGCCGAGGGCGGTGGTCTCGATGACCTTCGGCCGGACGACGGGCACGCCCAGCAGGTCCGCCTGGAACTGCATCAGCAGCTCGTTCTTGACCATGCCGCCGTCCACCTTGAGCTCGGTGAGGTCCACCCCGGAGTCCGCGTTCATGGCGTCCATGACCTCGCGGGTCTGGAAGGCGGTGGCCTCGAGCACGGCGCGGGCGATGTGACCCTTGTTCACGTAGCGGGTCATGCCGACCATCGCACCGCGGGCCGAGGAGTCCCAGTACGGGGCGAACAGGCCGGAGAAGGCGGGGACCAGGTAGACGCCGCCGTTGTCCTCGACCTCCTCGGCGAGCCTCTCGATCTCGGGGGCGTCCTTGATGAGGCCGAGGTTGTCCCGCAGCCACTGGACGAGCGAGCCGGTGACCGCGATCGAGCCCTCGAGGGCATAGACCGGCTTCTGGTCCCCGATCCGGTAGCAGACCGTGGTCAGCAGGCCGTTCTCCGAGTGCACGAGCTCCTCGCCCGTGTTGATCAGCATGAAGTTGCCGGTGCCGTAGGTGTTCTTCGCCTGGCCCTCCTCGAAGCAGGCCTGACCGAAGGTCGCCGCCTGCTGGTCGCCGAGGATGCCGGAGATCGGCACTCCCTTGATCAGCGTGTGCGGGCCTCCCGTGCCGATCTGGTCCGACGAGGAGCTGACGATCTTCGGGAGCATGGACATCGGGATACCCATGTCCGCGGCGATGTCCTCGTTCCAGTCGAGGGTGTCGATGTTCATCAGCAGGGTGCGGGAGGCGTTGGTGACGTCCGTGACGTGCTCACCGCCGTTCCTGCCGCCGGTGAGGTTCCAGACGACCCAGGAGTCCGTGGTGCCGAAGAGCAGGTCGCCGTTCTCCGCGGCCTCCTTCGCACCGTCCACGTTCTCCAGGATCCAGGTGACCTTGGGCCCGGAGAAGTAGGTGGCCAGAGGCAGGCCGACCCGCTCCTTGTACTTGTCGTCGCCGTCGTCTCCGGCAAGGCGGTCGCAGATCTTCTGGGTGCGGGTGTCCTGCCAGACGATCGCGTTGTAGACGGGCTTGCCGGTCTTCCTGTTCCACACCACCGCGGTCTCGCGCTGGTTGGTGATGCCGACGGCTGCGAGGTCGTCGCGGGTGATGTCCGCGCGGGACAGGGCCTGGCCGATCACCTCGCGGGTGTTCTTCCAGATCTCCATGGGGTCATGCTCGACCCAGCCCGCCCTGGGGAAGATCTGCCTGTGCTCCATCTGCCCCAGGGACACGATGGTGCCGTCGTGGTCGAACACGATCGCCCGGGACGAGGTGGTCCCCTGGTCGATCGCCAGGACGTACTTGTCGGTCTTGTCAGCGGACATGGGCTTCTCCTTCGAAGCTCGGGGTCGGTTTCAGGCGTGCGGGGCCCTCAGGCGGCGAAGGCCATGGAGGCCAGGCCGGCCAGAACGGCGCCGACGAGGGGGCCGACGATCGGCACCCAGGCGTAGCCCCAGTCCGAGCCGCCCTTGTTCGGGATGGGTGCGACGGCATGGAACATGCGCGGGCCGAGGTCACGGGCCGGGTTGATGGCGTAGCCGGTGGGGCCGCCGAGGGAGGCGCCGATGCTCAGCACCAGCAGCGCCACCGCGAGGGGGCCGAGGCCGGAGGGGGTGTTGCCGAACATGAGGATCACGAACACCAGCACGAAGGTGGCGATCACCTCCGTGATCATGTTCCACACGGGGTTGCGGATCTCCGGGCCGGTGGCGAAGGTGCCGAGGATCGTGGCCGGGTCCTCCTCCTGCGCGTAGTGGTCGCGGTAGGCCAGCCAGGCCAGGGCGGCTCCGAGGAAGCCGCCGATCATCTGGGCCACCAGGTAGGCCACGGTGTGCCCGAAGGTCACGGCGATGCCGGGGGCGTACTCCGCGGCACCGCTGGCGAGCAGGCCGACGGTGACGGCCGGGTTCAGGTGGGCGCCGGTGGAGAAGGCGACGTAGACACCGGCGAAGACACCGAGGCCCCAGCCGAAGTTGATCAGCAGCCAGCCGCCGCCGTGACCCTTCGTCTTCGTCAGCGTCACATTGGCCACGACGCCGACGCCGAGCAGCAGCAGCATGGCCGTGCCCGCGATCTCGTGGAGGAAGATCGTTCCCATATGTTCAGTCCTTGTGTCGGTTCGGGAGTGTTGCGGCGACGCGGCGGTCCGCCGCGGCACCACTGGCCCCGCCTCCCCACTTGAGGGAGCGGGCCGAGGTCAGTCGGTGGGGTCCGCGTCCGCAGCCGCGAGCGCCTGGGCGGCCGCCGCGTCCGAGTCCGTCTGCTCGCCGCGCCGGCGGGCGTCCATGAGTCCCCGGTAGCGCTCCACCTCGGCGGCCCGGCGGGCCTCGTCCCAGCCGAGTTCGGCTGCCACGATCGCGGCGACCTCATCGGCGGCGGCCACGCCGCGGTCCGGGACCTCGGTGGACAGGCGCGTGCGGCGCTCGAGCACGTCGTCCAGTCGGACCACGCCCTCCGCGCGGGCCGCGTAGACGATCTCGGCACGCAGATAGCGCGGCGCCGCCTCGAGCGGCCGGCCCAGATCGGGGTCCGCGTCGATCAGTGCGAGCACGTCCCGCAGGACGGTGCCATAGCGGGACAGCAGGCGGTCCGTGCGCACCTCGTCGAAGCCGTAGTCCTCGGCGATCTGCTCCGCCTGCTCGGCGATCTCGGCGTAGCCGAGGCCGCCCAGCACCGGAATGTGCTCGGTGAGGCTGGGGCGCGTCGGATGGGTCTCGCGGGTGACGAAGTCCATGACGTCCTCGGCCATGGCGCGGTAGGTGGTCCACTTGCCGCCGGCCACCGCGGTGAGCCCGGGAGCCACCTCGGTGACGGTGTGCTCGCGGGAGATCTTGGTGGAGCCGCCGTCGTCGGCCGTCTTCACCGGCTGCAGCAGCGGCCGCAGCCCGGCGTAGGTGGCGATCACGTCTTCCCGGGTCAGGTGCTCCTTGAGGATCTCGTTGGCGTGCTCGATCACGTAGTCGATGTCGTCCGCAGTGGCAGCCGGATGCCGCACGTCCTCCTTCCACGGGGTGTCCGTGGTGCCGATGACCCAGTATTCGTCCCACGGGATCAGGAAGAGCACGGACTTCTCCGTCTTGGTGATGACGCCGGTGTGCGGGTCGGCCTCGATCCGGTCCTTGGGCACGATGATGTGGACACCCTTGGAGGCGAGCACCTCCAGTCCCTCCTCGGCCTCGGCCAGATCCTGCTGCTCCTGGGTCCAGACACCACCGGCCAGGACCGTGGCGCGGGCGTGGACGTCGAACTCCTCGCCCGTGATCTCCTCGCGCAGGCGGGCGCCGCAGACGCGGCCGTCCCCGTCCCGGAGGTAGGAGACGACCTTCGTGTAGTTCGCGGCGAGCGCCCCGTGGTCCACGGCCGAGCGGACGAGCATCATCGCCAGGCGGGCGTCGTCGAACTGCGCATCGGCGTACTCGACGGCACCGACGATCTTCTGATCGTCCAGCGCGGGGATGGTGGCCGCCATGGAGCGGCGGGTGAGGTGGCGGTGGCCGGCCACCGCGCGCTTGCGGCCCAGGGATTGCATCGCGTCGTACATCGTGACGCCGGCGCCGATGAAGCCGCGGTCGATCACCTTGTGGAAGAACGGGAAGACGAAGCGCAGCGGCCGCACCAGGTGCGGGGCCGTCTTGGTCAGCAGCAGGTCCCGCTCGCGCAGCGCCTCGTAGACGAGCTTCACGTCCAGCATCTCGAGGTAGCGCAGGCCGCCGTGCATGAGGCGGGAGGAGCGCGAGGAGGTGCCGGACGCCCAGTCGCGGGCCTCCACGATGCCCACGTCCAGGCCGCGGGTGGCGGCGTCGAACGCCGCGCCGACTCCGGAGGACCCGCCGCCGACGATCAGCACGTCCAGCGGCGCGTCCGGACCGGCGCCCTTCAGGCGGGCGAGGTGGTCGGCGCGGAGGTCTGCGGAGAGGTCGGTGGTGCGCAGCGTGGGCAAGAGCGGCTCCCTCGGATCAGTGGTCGGTGCTCGGGCGTCGGGGCGGGGTGCTCCTCGACGGCCTGACATGTAGCCGCCATTCAAGGCGAACACTGTGACCTGCGCAATACCCCCCAGCCGACGACTCGGTGTCGGAGCCCTCGCCCGCGCAAGTCAAAGCCATGTCATGGGTCACACTGGACCCATGCAGACCGACCGCCGCTCCCCCGACGACGTCCTGACCCGCCTCTCCGAGTCCCTGCCCGGCCGCGTGGACACGGCCGCCGAGGTCCTCGCCGCCGCGCGGACCGACCGCTCCGGCCACCGCTCCGGCGCGGACCCGCTGGCCGTGGTGCACGCGCAGTCCGTGGAGGACGTGCAGGCGGTGTGCCGCATCGCGGACGAGACCCGGACCCCGCTGGTCGTCCGTGCAGCGGGGTCCGGGCTGGCCGGCGGGGCCGTGGCCGGCGCCGGCGAGCTCGTGCTGGACCTGACCGGCATGGACCGGATCCTCGAGGTGTCCCCCGCGGACCGTCTGGCCGTGGTCGAGCCGGGCATCCTCAACGGCGACCTCAACCGCGCGCTGGCCGAGCACGGCCTGTGGTGGGCCCCGGACCCGGCCTCCAAGGACATCTCCACGGTGGGCGGCAACATCGCGATGAACGCCGGCGGCCTGCTCTGCGCCAAGTACGGCGTGACCCGCGAGGCCGTGCTGGGCCTGAAGGTGGTCCTGGCGGACGGTTCGCTGATCGAGATGGGCCACCGCAGCGTCAAGGGCGTCACGGGCTATGACCTGACGGCCCTGATGATCGGCTCGGAGGGAACGCTCGGCGTGATCGTCGAGGCCACCCTTGCACTGCGCCCGGCGGTCCCCGGCGAGGTGGTCACACTCGGCGCGTTCTTCCCGGACGTCGTGGCCGGCGCCGCCACCGCCGCCGCGATCACCACGGCAGGCCTGGTGCCGGCGATCATGGAGCTCGCGGACGAGGCCACCCTCGCCGCGATCAAGGACTACGCCGGCCCGGACGGCGCCGACCTGCCCGAGGAGGGCGCGTTCCTGCTGATCCAGGCCGACGGCCCCGGCGCAGCGGCCGAGGGCGCGCGCATGCTCGAGTTGGTTGTGGCCAACGGCGGCACCGGACGCATCGCCGAGACCCCCGAGGAGGCCGAGCGCCTGGTCGCCCTGCGCCGCAGCGCCTTCCCCGCCCTGGAGCGGCTCGGGACCCCGCTGGTGGAGGACGTGGCGGTGCCGCGCACCACGATGGTCGAGATGTTCGCGCAGATCCGTGAGATCGAGGCCCGCACCGGCGTCCGGATCCCCACTGCGGCCCACGCCGGGGACGGCAACCTGCATCCGATCCTCGTGTTCGGCGAGGCCGATGGGGTGGGCGGCTCCGGCGAGATCCCGCAGCACGTGTGGGACGCCGCCGGCGAGGTCTTCCGGGCCGCCCTGGACCTGGGCGGCACCCTCACCGGCGAGCACGGCGTCGGCCTGCTCAAGCGCGACTTCCTCGCCGCCGAGCTCGGCGAGGTCCAGGACGGGCTGCAGCGCCGCATCAAGGCCGTGTTCGACCCGCACGGGATCATGAACCCCGGCAAGGTCTTCGTCTGAGCCGGCCGAGCGCCCACGGCGGGCCGGACGCGGAGGGCGAGCCGCCGTCGTCGTGGACCGCCCCGGTTCTCCACAGGCGACGCCCACCTCCAGCGACAGCGCAGACTCGATCAGTACCCTCGAGACCATGCCCTCTCCCGTACCGCAGCCGGACGAGCCCCCGGCCGGCGACGCCGCTGCCCCCGGCTCCACCCTGGTGCCGCTGAGCGGCACGCCGGTCTCGGATCTGACGCGGCTGCCGCCGGCGGTGGCCCAGGCGCTGGACACGATGCGTTCCGAGTTCGAGCGCTTCGACCTCGAGTACCGCTCCGCCCTGAACCAGGTGGAGTCCCGCCTGGAGGTGCTGCAGGACGAGTTCACACACCTGCACGACTACAACCCGATCGAGCACATCGCCACCCGGGTGAAGTCGGCCCAGTCGATCCTGCGCAAGGCCACGGCCCGCGGGCTGACCTTCGACCTGGACGAGCTGCGCACGGAGATCACGGACATCGCCGGCGCCCGCGTGGTCGTCTCCTTCAGCGCGGACGTCTACCGGGTGTTCGAGCTGTTCACCGCCCAGCCGGACATCGAGCTGCTGCAGGTGAAGGACTACATCGCCGAGCCCAAGGCGAACGGCTACCGCTCCCTGCACTGCATCGTGCACGTGCCGGTGCACTTCTCCACGGGGGTGAAGCTCGTGGTGGTGGAGGTGCAGTTCCGCACGAGCGCCATGGACTTCTGGGCGTCCCTGGAGCACAAGATCAACTACAAGTTCGACGGGGACATCCCGCCGCACATCGTCACCGAGCTCACGGCGGCCGCGGACGTCGCCAACGAGCTCGATGCCCGCATGGAGCACCTGCACCGGCAGGTCCGGATGCACGAGGCGGACGCGGAGGACGAGGGGCTCTTCCCGGCCGACATGCTGTTCACACCGTCCGAGGAGGAGTAGAACCGGGCCCGGATGGGGGAGGATGACGTGCTGTGAGCACCCCGCACCCCTCCTCCGGCCCCGACGTACAGTCGGTGCTGCGTGCCGTCCTGCTCGTGGCGGTGGCGGCCGTGTTCCTGTGGCTGGCCCTGACGGTGCGCCTGCCGGAGCTGGACGAGCTGCGCGAGACCCTCGACGGCTACGGGGCGTGGTCCGGGCTCGTGTTCGTCGGGGCCTACGCCGTGGTGGCACTGACGCCCATCCCGGTGACGATCATGGCCGTGGCCGGCGGCCTGCTCTTCGGTCCCCTCGCAGGGTCGCTGCTGTCCGTGGCGGGGGCCTCCGCAGGCGCGGTCGGGGCGTACGGCATCGCCCGGCTCGCCGGCCACCAGGTGGTCATGAAGGGTCTGGGTCGGCACGCGCACCGGATCGAAAAGGCCCTCGAAGAGCGCGGGTTCCTGGCGATCATGGCCCTGCGCTGCGCACCCGGCCTGCCCTACTGGCCGGTGAACTACGGTGCGGGCGCCGTGGGCGTTCCCTTGGGCACGTTCGCACTCGCCTCCACGCTCGGCTCGATCCCCGGCCAGGTGTCGCTGGTGGCGATCGGCGCGTTCATCGCGAAGCCGGGCGTGGTCAACGGCGTGATCGTGGCCCTGGCCTGGGTCGCCGTCCTCGCGCTGACCTGGTGGTCCGCACGCCGCTGGAAGCGGCAGCGGGACGAGGCCCGCGAGGGGCACGACGACGGCCGCTCACCCTCCGAGGGCTCCTCGCCGTCCCGTCCGGCTGGGTCGGCCGACGGGGACGGCTGAGACCCCGCCGGACGTCAGCCCTCGGCGGGGACGGCCTCCGGGACGAGCTCGTAGATCCAGGCGGTGACGGTCTCCTCCTCCACCGGCACCTCGACCTGCACGGGGACGCGGCGGTAGCCGGGGCCCTCGAAGTCGTCGAGGCGGTCCCACTGCTCCGGCAGGTCCGCGGAGGCGAACAGCTGCACGGGCACCGGGTCCGCGGCGGGGTCGAGCACGACGCCGGGGTAGCCCTCGGCACGGCCGACGCCCGAGGGGTAGAGCCGGGCACGGATCAGCGCCGGCGTCCAGGTGCCGTCCATGCCCTCCATGATGTGCTCGTTCGGCTCGCCGGGGCGGAGCGTGCCGTAGGCGGCGAGCAGGTGGTCCTGCGGTGGGACGCTCACGCGTGGTCCTCCGCGGTCAGGCCCTCCCCGGCGAGGATCTGGGAGACGGTGCGGGCCATGCGCAGGTCGCGGGAGGTGAGGCCGGAGACGTCGTGGCTGACCAGGGACACGGCCACGCGGCCCCAGCCGAACTCGAGGTCAGGGTGGTGGTCCGCGGCCTCGGCGGCGGCGGCGATCTGGTTCACGGTCATCAGTGCGGAGGCGAAGTCCGGGGTCTGGCAGGCGGTGTGCAGGCGACCCTCGCGGACGGTCCAGCCGGCCAGGGACTCGTCCTGGGACAGGGCGGCGGCCACGGCGTCCTCGGCGTGGACCTCCTTGGCCGGGGCGGACAGCAGGGCGTTCAGGTCTGCGGCGGAGTTCTCGCTCATGGACGCCATTGTGTCCGTCGGGCCGGAGGATGCGCGACCCCTCAGCCGAAGGAGAGCACCTCGCGCAGGGGTGCGAAGGCCTCCGGCACCACGGTGTAGTGCGCCCAGCGCCCCCGCTTCTCGCGCGTGACCAGGCCGGCGTCCACCAGGCGCTTGATGTGGTGGCTGACCGTGGGCTGGGAGATGCCCAGCCGGTCCACGAGGTCGCAGGAGCAGACGGCGGCGCAGTCCTGGGCGGCGAGGTGGGAGAGCAGGCGCAGGCGCATGGGGTCAGCCAGGGCCTTGAGCACGGCGGCGTGCGCCTCGGCCTGCTCGGCCGAGAGCTCACGGACGGCGGGTCGGCAGCAGGTCATGCGGGCCACAATACATCGACGCTCATCGATGTGTACTGTGGGTGCGTCACCACCGCCCCGTCACCGAAGGATCCCCGATGACCTCCACTCCGGATCGCTCCGCGCCGGACCGGGCCCCGCTCCGGCACTCCGGCGGCACGCCGAGTGCGGCCGCCGAGGTCCCGCGCCTGTCCTTCCTCGACCGCTGGCTGCCCGCCTGGATCCTGCTGGCCATGGCCGCCGGGCTGCTGCTGGGCCGGCTCGTCCCGGGCCTGGACGAGGCCCTGGACTCCCTGAAGGTCGGCAACGTGTCCCTGCCGATCGCCCTCGGCCTGCTCGTGATGATGTACCCGGTGCTGGCCAAGGTCCGGTATGACGAGACCGCCCGCATCACCGCGGACCGCAGGCTCATGGGGCTGTCGATCCTGTTGAACTGGGTGGTCGGTCCGGCGCTGATGTTCGTGCTGGCCTGGATCTTCCTGGCGGACCTGCCGGAGTACCGGACGGGCCTGATCATCGTGGGCCTGGCCCGCTGCATCGCCATGGTGCTGATCTGGAACGACCTCGCGTGCGGCGACCGCGAGGCCGCCGCCGTGCTGGTGGCCGTGAACTCGGTGTTCCAGGTGCTCGCCTTCGGCCTGCTGGGCTGGTTCTACCTGCAGGTCCTGCCCGGCTGGCTGGGCCTGGAGACGACGACGGCCGGGTTCTCCTTCTGGGCGATCGTCGCCTCCGTCCTGGTGTTCCTGGGCATCCCCCTGCTGGCCGGCTTCCTCACCCGGCTGATCGGCGAGCGCGCCCGCGGCCGCCAGTGGTACGAGGACACGTTCCTGCCGAAGATCGGCCCCTGGGCGCTCTACGGCCTGCTGTTCACGATCGTGCTGCTGTTCGCCCTCCAGGGCGAGGCCATCACCACGCGCCCGTGGGACGTCGCCCGGATCGCCCTGCCGCTGCTCGCGTACTTCGTGGTGATGTTCGGCGGCTCGCTGCTGGCCGCCAAGGCGGCCGGCTTCGACTACGCCCGCTCGGCCACGGTGGCCTTCACCGCCGCCGGCAACAACTTCGAGCTGGCGATCGCCGTGGCGATCGGCACCTTCGGCGTGACCTCCGGTCAGGCGCTGGCCGGCGTGGTCGGCCCGCTCATCGAGGTCCCCGTGCTGGTGGCCCTGGTGTACGTCTCGATGTGGGCGGGGCGCTGCCTCTTCCCCGCCGATCCCACCGTCCCCAGGAGGGTCTCCCGATGACCGCCGACACCGCCCGCCCGTCCGTCCTCTTCGTCTGCGTCCACAACGCCGGCCGCTCCCAGATGGCCGCCGCCTGGCTCGAGCACCTGTCCCGGGGCCGGATCGAGGTCCGCTCCGCCGGCTCCGCGCCGAGGGACAGCGTGAACCCCGCGGCCGTGGAGGCCATGGCCGAGGAGGGCATCGACATCTCCGCGAACACCCCGAAGGTCCTCACCCCGGAGGCCGTGCAGGCCTCGGACGTGGTGGTCACCATGGGCTGCGGGGACACCTGCCCGTTCTTCCCGGGTAAGCGCTACGAGGACTGGGTGCTGGAGGACCCGGCCGGCCTCGGCGTCGAGGCCGTCCGTCCGATCCGGGACGAGATCCGCCGGCGCGTGGAGGCCCTGGTGCAGGAGCTGCTCCCCGGCGCCTGACGCCCGCCCCGGACCACCGGCCGGACACGGTCGGCTCGAACGGCCGCGGGCTCCGCATGCTCTGGATAGCCTGAGGACGGCCCCTCGGCTCCGGACCGACGGGCAGGACAACCGGCGCCGGACCGACAGGCGGGAGAGCACATGGACAGGCAGAAGCAGGCGACCGCGCCGAGCGCGACGGCCCGAGTGCCGCGCGTGCTGTTCGTGTGCGTTCAGAACGCCGGCCGCTCCCAGCTGGCCGCCATGTTCCTCCAGCAGCTCGGCGGTCGCCTCGTCCACGTCGACTCCGCCGGGTCCCGCCCGGCCGAGGCCGTCCACGAGAACGTCGCGCAGGTGATGTCCGAACACGGCGCCGAGGTCGAGGGCCTGAAGCCCCGTGCGCTCACGGACGAGAAGGTCCGCAGTGCCGACTACGTGATCACCATGGGCTGCGGGGACGACTGCCCCGTGTTCGAGCACGTGCACTACGAGGACTGGCCCGTGGGAGACCCGGACGAGGCGGACTGGCAGGCCCTCGAGCGGATCGTCGAGGACATCGAGCGTCGCGTCGCGGACTTCTGGGACCGCATCCGCCGCTGACCGGCGCACGCTGTCGTCCCAGGCCGGGCGGACCCGACCCCGAGACGGACGACGGCCGCCTACCGGAAGGCGGGCGGCCGTCGTCGTGAAGAGGGAGGGGTCAGGCCCTGCGGCCCATGCGGGCGAGCAGCCTCTCCTGACGGGAGGCGTCCTCGGCCACCTGCACCGGCTCCGCGAGGATGCCGGGCGTGTAGGCGCGGTCCCCGAACGCGTCCAGGGTGGCCTCGAGGCGGTCCATCTCGACGTCCGTGAACTGCACGTCGATGCCCTGGGAGCGGCCCAGGTCCCAGCGGTGCACCACCAGGTCGAAGCCGTGGAAGCGCAGCAGGGCGTCGCCCACCGTGGACTGGCCCAGGGCCGTGGACATGGTCTGGTTGACGAAGCTCTTGTCCCCCGCCAGGGCCTGAATGGCGGCGGAGTGCTTGATCCACTGGACGCGGCGGTCCATGGAGCGGGAGCCGTCGAAGATCGGCACCTCACGGCCGTTGCGGGCCGCGAAGTCGCGCTGCGTGGTCACCATGTGCTCCAGCAGCTGCGCGGCGTCCCACTCGGCGCAGGGCGTCTGCGCGTGCCAGTCGGTCACCTGGTCCACCACGGCGGTGAAGTCCTTGGCGTACGCGGTCCAGCGCGCCTCGATGTCGGTCTGTGCGGTCATGCAGCCATTCTCCCCGGTCAGTGCCCGGTTCGCCATAGGGAACGACGGGGCGAATCGTCACATCGCCGCCTCGCTGCAGGGAGGAAGCGCGCCCTCCCGTGCCGGGACCCGGCTCAGCGCAGCAGGTCCCCGAACCGCTCCCGCAGGCGACGGCTCGCCGGGTCCATGCCGACGATCTCGACGGCGGTCCCGCGCCGGTCGTACTTCTCCAGCACCGAATCCAGGGCGGCCACGGTGGAGGCGTCCCAGAGCTGCGCGCCGGTGAGGTCGATCTGCACGTGCGCCGGGTCTTCCGCGTAGTGGAACTGCGTGTAGAGGTCGTTGGAGGAGGCGAAGAACAGCTGCCCGGTGACGGTGTAGGCGGCGGTGGAGCGGCCGTCGTCGTCCTTCAGGACCCGCTCCACTCGGACGAGGTGGGCCACACGGCGGGCGAAGGCGACCATGGCCACGAGCACGCCGGCGCCCACGCCGAGGGCGAGGTTGTGGGTGGCCACCGTGACGACCACCGTGGTGACCATGACGACCGTCTCGGACAGCGGCATGCGGCGCAGCGTGGATGGGCGGACGGAGTGCCAGTCGAAGGCGGTGACGGACACGTAGACCATCACGGCCACCAGCGCGGCCATGGGCATGCGGGCCACCCACTCCCCGAGCAGCAGGATCAGCGCGAGCAGGAAGACCCCGGCCAGGAACGTGGACACACGCGTGCGGGCACCGGAGGCCTTCACGTTCATGAGGGTCTGCCCGACGACGGCGCAGCCGCCCATCGCACCGAACAGGCCTGAGATGCCGTTGGCCACACCCTGCGCCCAGGACTCGCGGGTCTTGTCCGAGCGGGTGTCTGTGATGTCGTCCACCAGCTTGGCGCTCAGCAGCGACTCGATCAGCCCGACCAGGGCCATCGTGAGGGCAGACGGGGCGATGGTCCGCAGCGTCTCCGCGGTGAGCGGAACGTCCGGGAGGACGAAGAACGGCAAGGACCGCGGCAGCTCGCCCTTGTCGCCGACCGCCGGGATCTGGATGCCGCCGAGCACCGCGACGGCCGTGACTACCACGATCGCGATGAGCGGCGCCGGGACGTTCGGGCCGAGGCGGGAAAGCCCGACGACCACCGCCAAGCCGAGCGCGGTGAGCGGATAGACCGCCCAGGGGACGCCGATGAGCTCCGGGAGCTGGGCGGAGAACACGAAGATCGCCAGCGCGTTGACGAACCCGACCATCACAGACCGGGGGATGAAGCGCATCAGCTTCGCGATGCCCGCGAGGGCGAAGAGGATCTGGAAGACGCCGGCCAGGACCACCGCGGCGAGCATGTACTCCACGCCGTGGGAGGCCACGAGCGGGGCCAGGACCAGCGCGGTGGCACCGGTGGCCGCGGAGACCATGGCCGGGCGCCCGCCCAGCACGGACGTGGTGACCGCCATGATGAAGCTCGCGAACAGTCCGTAGCGAGGGTCGACACCGGCGATCACCGCGAAGGCGAGCGCCTCCGGGATGAGGGCCAGCGCCACGATGAGACCCGCGAGGACCTCCGTGCGCAGCCAGCCGGGGCGGCGCAGGGTGGCCAGCACGGACTGGCGGAGCTCGGGGGCAGGCTCTGGGACGTCGCTCACTCCGCGGACCTCTCTCGCAGCAGGTGTGGGGCGGAATCAACCTAGCGGCCCGGCGCCCTCCCCTGGTCCGCGAGTCAGTCCTTGAACGGGGCAGGGTCTGTGCTGTCCAGCTGGGTGGACCGGAACAGCTCGGCCATCTCGTCCTCGTCGTAGGCGTCCGCGGGGCAGGCGTACTGGAGCGAGACCCAGGACTGCTGCTCCGGGATGACGCGGGCGAGGAAGGTGGTCTCGAACTCCTGGCCCTGGGAGTTGGCGTAGGTGCCGGACAGGCTGACCGCGTCCGTGGTGCCGGCGTCCATGAACAGGTGGATCTCTGCCTCGCCATAGGTGAAGTCGGTCTCGGCGGCCTGCCTGGACAGCCCCTGCTCGAACTCCTCGGCAAGGTCCTGGCTGGCGTCCCGTGGGCTCTGGTCCGGGTCCGGCTGCACGCGGTTCTGGGAGGACGTGAACCGGCAGCCCTGGGAGTTCTGCAGCTGGTTGATGCCGTTCTTGTCGATCACGGAGGTCTCCCAGCCCTCCACGTTCAGGGGGAAGGACCAGCGCGGAGGATCCTCCGAAAGGCTCGGACCGGCCTCGGTAGAGGAGGCGTCGGTAGACGAAGCGTCGGCGGAGCCTGTTTCCGAGGTGGACGGCGAGGCGGATTCAGAGGCGTTGTCGGACGCCTCGGACGCCTCGGTGGCCGAAGCGGACTCGTCCCCGGTGGGCTCGGTCCCGTCGGACTCGTCCCCTGCGGATTCTCCTTCGCTCTGGCTGGGCGAGGCGGCAGACGGCGAGGCCTCGGTGGCGGTTCCCTCATCCGGGTCCGACTCGTCGGCTCCGCCACAAGCGGTGAGCGCGAGGGCTCCGGCGGCGAGCAGGGCGGTCAGTGATGTGGTCCTGGACGCACGCATCGGCTTTTCCTCCATGGTCCGCGGTGACTGTGATATACCTCTCACGCTAGCCGGATACACCTGTGAGGACCAGGGCCGGGGCGTCTCGAGGGCGCGGCGTGCCAGACGAAACGGACGGGCCGAGCGCGACGATCACTCCCGGGCCGTGTTCAGCCGACGAGTTCTCCCACACCTCGAACGACCGCCAGCACGCCGCCGGCGGAGGCGATGCAGAGCGCCAGGACACGTGCCTTGGCCGGGTCCACCCGTCGGGCGACGCGCGAGCCGATGAGGATGCCGAGCGGCGCGCCGAGGAGGACGGCGCCCCAGACCGGCCAGGGAACGTGCACGTCCCCGGGGACGGCGGCGCCGAAGAGGGCCTTGGTGCCGATCGAGGTGAGGTTGGCGAGCAGGAAGATCGGCTGGAGGGTGGCTGCCCAGGACCGCTGCTCCCACTTGGCGGCCACCGCATAGACGGCGAGCGCGGGCCCGGCGACCCCGGCGGTGGTGTTCATGAACCCGGCGACCGCTCCGGACCCGTAGACCGCGCTGTTGCCGGTGAGGGTGAACCGCTGCTGCAGACCGAGGGCTGCGGCGATAGCGATGAGGATGCAGGTGCCGAGCAGGATCTCGAGCCATCCGTGGTCCAGGGAGGCGACCGCCCATGCGCCGAGGAAGGAGCCGGCGATCAGCAGCGGCGCCAGCCGCAGGAACCTGGGCCAGTCCACGTGCCGGCGGAGCATGAGGAACAGGATCAGTGCGGCGACCGAGGCGGCCACGTTGGAGAGGGTGACGCCGGCGATCGGGCCGACGAGCAGGGACAGCGTGGGCGCGGCGATCATGCCGACGCCCATGCCGGCGACCCGCTGCAGCACGGCGCCGAGAGCGATGAAGCCCAGGGCGATCAGGGCATGCAGCAGGTCCATGGGGTGAAGTATGCCGACGCGGCCTGTGGACTGATCGCAGGTGTCCTGGTGGGTCTGCCTACACTGTGAGCCGAGTCACCGCCGACCACGGGGGTCGGGGGACGTTGGGGATCAGCGGACCTGCCGGTGGCGTCACCTGTCGAACGAGACATCTGGAGGGGTTTCTCATGCGCTTTCGCGCATCTTCCCGCGGGCTCGCCCTGTCCGCGGCGCTTCTGCTCGGCCTGACGGCCTGCACCGGCGGTGACCCGGAGGAGGAGGCCACCTCCTCACCCACGACGACGGCACCCGCCTCCGCCTCGGACGGCACCGCCTCGGAGGGGTCGAGTTCAGAGGGGTCCGAGTCCGACGGGCCCGAGGAGGGCCCCGCAGAGCCGAGTGGGGCCGGGCCCGGCGAGGCGAGCGACGCCACGTCCAGCGATGCGGACTCGACCGAGGCCGGCGGCAGCGGCGACGGCGGTGAGTATGTCCCCGCTTCCGAGGACGGCCCGGCGCAGAACGTGCCGAAGCCGCAGATGCCGGAGGAGATGAAGGAGGAGACTCACGAAGGAGGCACTGCTGCCGTTGCCTATTGGTGGGACACGCTCTACTACCTGCAGCAAACTGGTGATGCGGGCCCAATGCTCGAAGTCTCGTCTGAGGACTGCGCATACTGCCACCGGTACGCGTCGGAGCTTGAGGCGCTCTACGCAGAAGGTCAGTGGCATACAGGGTCTAAGCCGCAAGTGGTCTCCTCGCAGGTTGGCGGTGACAATCCACAGAAACGCGCCTTGGCGCTTACCTCCTTGATCACCCTGGGAGAGAGCACTCACTTCGATGAGAATGGTGGGATCGTCAAGGACGGGTCCACGCCGGAGTTCAAAGATGACCCCTGGTACAACGATGTTCGCTTCAACCCAGAGAAGGGGCACTGGGATGTGACCTACACTGCGCCGGGCGGTCCAGAAAATGAGTAAGCCCTTCGCTGCTACGACTCTCACTCTCGTCGCACTGACCGCATCCATGGCATTGATGACGGCCGCCCCCTCTGCGTTCGCCGAGACCAATTTTCCGAAGTGCCAGAAGGGAGAGATTGACGCAAAGGTCCACAACAAGAAGTTCCTCGTGGGACAAGACTGCAAGAGCGACGGTCGAGCCGATTTTTCGAACGGACCAGCTCGAAACGGCTACGCCAAGAAGTCTCAGAGCAAGAAGAAGCCCAGTCACATCCAGGTCTCCTACGTCGACGGGTGCTACCAGGACCAGCTGATGACACCTGACCTCCGGGACTGCAACTACCAGTTGAAGACGTTCTGTGGCGAAGGCCGGCGCTGGATCCGACGCATGGAGGTGAACACCAGGATCGAGGAGAACAAGGCAGGGTCGATCGTCTACGGACCCCGCGTCTGTGTCGACGAAGACGGCAACGTGGTCCCCGGTGCGGGGCAGGAGTCCTTCGACCTGAACGACGTCGCGGGGCTGATCACCGTGCCGCCCCGCCTGCACGCCGACAACGGCGGGCGCGGCATCCGTCACGCCCACACGAACTTCTACACGGATGCGATCTACATCTTGCAGAACTCGACCTTGAACGGTGAGCCTGCACTGATTCGTGCCACGCCCATCGAGTACCACTGGGACTACGGCGACGGAACGACCCGCACGACCGAGGTGGCCGGGTCGAGCCAGTCCGAGTTCAACGTAGAGACGGCGACGAGCCACCAGTACGAGGAGACCGGCACCTACACGGTGACCCTCAGCACCGTGTACATGGGCGAATACTCCCTGGACGGTGGCCAAACATGGATACCGATCGATGGGACGATCACCCGCGAGTCGGACCCGCTCCAGGCCGACATCTTCCGCACGGTCACCCGGAACGTCGCCGACGACTGCGTGGAGAACCCCAGCGCCTGGGGCTGCGGAGCCCCTGGCGAGGACAGCGACCCCGCCGGATGACCGGCGTCCGCGCTGTCCCTTGACCTTTCGCCGAAACCCGTGACAGCCGAAGGCCCCGTCACCGAGCCGCTCTCGGTGACGGGGCCTTCCGCCGTCCGACGCACACGCGCCGGATCGAAGGCTCACGCCCGCAACGACTCGGCCACTGCGGCCAGCCGCTCCACGGAGGCCATGAGTTTGTCAGAGGTCGTGGCACGGGCACGCGCCTGACGCTTCGGGTCATCCACCAGCCCGGTCCAGTCATAGGTATGGATCACGCGGCACCGGTCGTCGCCCTCCGCGATGACCTCCCAGCGCCACAGGTGGCCCAGCTGAGGCTCTCCCACGAGTGAGGGCTTCCAGGCGATCAGCCGGCCCTCCTCGAACTCCACCACCTCGTTGGCACGGTCCTGCCCGTTCGTGAGTGTCATGACGAACACATCGCCGACCTCGTGGACCCGCTGGTCCGGGCCGGCCTCCTGCAGGTTGTCGTTCCCGTCCCACTCCGGCTGCTTCGCCGGGTCCGCGATCAGACCGAAGACGTCGGCCGCCGGCGCGGCGACCTCCCGCTCGGCCCGCACGACCTTCTGCTCACCCTCCGGCGCTGAGGTGGTGTTCTGCGTTGTCTCCATGGGCTCAATGTAGGACCGGCTCTACGCCAGCACCAGACGCCGCACCCCGCCTGGGCCCGGCCGAGGGCAGGCCCCGCACGGAGACCCGCCCGCGGCTGCTGGCCGAACTTCAGGTCAGAGACCCACGGCGTTCACTCCAGCAGTCGCCTGTTCGGCCGTGTAGCCCTCGAACATCAGCTGATCGATCAGTCCGGAGCGGGAGAACGCCGTCAGCTCCAGGTACTCCTGGGCCTTCTTCGCGGCCTGCGCGTTGTAGTCCACGGTCAGGCTGTCCACGCCGTGGGTGGCCTGAGCCGTGGTAAACCCCTCGAACGCCAGCTGCTCGATCAGTCCGGAGCGGGAGAACGCCGTCAGGCTCAGGTAGTCCTGCGCCTTCCTCACGGCCTGGGCGTTCCAGTCGACACCCAGGGAGTCCACGGCAGCCGTGGCCTCAGACGTAGAAAACCCCTCGAACGCCAGCTGCTCGATCAGGCCCGACCGGGAGAAGGCAATCAGGTCGATGTACTCCTTGGCCTTCCGGGCCGCCTGCGTTCCGGAGACGGACTGTGCCGGGGCCTGAGCAGCCGGCGCAGCAGCCTTCTCGGCCGCCGCCTGCTCCTGCTCAGCCTTCTCGGCAGCGGCCTTCTCCGCGGCGGCCTCGGCCTCAGCGGCGGCCTGCTCCTCAGCCTCCTTCTTGGCCTGCTCCTCCGCCGCTGCCTTGGCGGCGGCCTCCTCCTCGGCCTTCTTCTTCACAGCCTCCTCCTCGGCGGCCTTCTGGGCAGCGGCCTCCTCCTCGGCCTTCTTCTTCGCGGCCTCCTCTTCGGCTGCCTTGGCGGCGGCGGACTCCTCCGCCTGGCGCGACGCCTCGGCGGCGGCGCTGGACTCGGCGGCGGCCTTCTCCTCCGCCTCCTTCTCGGCACGGCGGGACTCCTCCGCCGCAGACTCGCTTGCGGCCGATTCGCTGGCCGCGGCCTTCTTCGACTCGTCGGCCTCCTTGGACGTGTCGACCTTGGACTTGTCAGCGTCGTCCGAGGACTCGGAGGCAGAGGCGGAGGCGGGCTGGGACGAGGAGGAGGCGGCCGCCGTCGGGGTGGAATCCGCGGCGGCGGTGGTGTCCGCATCGGCGCAGCCGGTCAGCAGGGCGAGGGCGGCCAGGCCCCCGGTCAGGACGAAGAGGGGCGAACGGGTAACGGTCATTGTCACTCCAGGACGGGAAGCACACCAGGATGCTGGTGAGTCAGCGGACACAGGGTTTGTGTCCATGCCGCGCACAGTACGGCCGGGGCCGGACACGATAAGCCCATGCCCTCACCCACAGCCCGCCGACCTGCCCCGCAGGTGACGATCCGGTGAAGATCTCCCCCGCCCGCCAGTCCTCGCTGGCCTGCGCCCCAGTGAACGGCCAGTGTGGGCGGCACGGGTGCCGGCTCAGGCCCGCGCCACCATCCCCGAACAGCTGCCCGCGCCGGGCAGGACAGGAGTGATCTTCCATGACCCACATGCCGTTCGCAGACCGCGTCGCCCTCGTGACGGGAGCCGGTTCCGGCATCGGCGCCGCGATCGCCCACGAGCTGGCTGTCAAGGGCGCGAAGGTCGTGGTGTCGGACATCGACGAGAAGAACGCGCAGAAGGTCGTCCAGGAGATCACGGACGCCCGCGGCACCGCGGTCGCTTTCGTGGCGGACGTGTCCTCCCGTGAGGACAATGAGAACCTCGTCCGGTTCGCCGTGCACACCTACGGCAAGCTGAACTACGCCGTGAACAACGCGGGCGTCGGCGGCCCGCCGGCACCGGTGGGAGAGACCGAGCTGGACGCCTGGGACAAGGTCATCGGCATCAACCTCAACGGCGTCCTGTACGGCATGCGCTACCAGATCCCCGCCATGCTGGAGGCCGGTGCCGAGGAGTCGGGCATCGTGAACATGGCCTCCGTGCACGGCATGGTCGCCGCACCGAACAGTGCCGCCTATACCGCGGCCAAGCACGGCGTGGTCGGCATGACCCGCAACGCCGCCGCCGAGTACGGCCCGCAGCAGCTGCGCATCAATGCTGTGGGACCGGGCTACATCCGCACTCCCCTGCTCGAGGCCAACCTGGACGCCGAGGCCATGGAGGCCATCGCCGCCAAGCACCCGATGCAGCGCCTGGGCACCTCCGCGGAGGTCTCCGCCCTGACCTGCTTCCTCCTCTCGGACGACGCCTCCTTCATCACCGGCGGCTACTACCTCGTGGACGGCGGCTACACGGTCGTCTGACCGCTCTCCCTGGGCCTACGGCCGGGCTCCTTCCCCGCGGAAGGCGCCCGGCCGTCGTCGTGGTTCCGCCATACTCATGGCATGCCCCTCCTGCTTCCCGACGACGGCACCCGACTCCCCCTCGACCCCTCCCGGGTCCTGGTGGCAGGCCCCTCCGGAGCCGGGAAGTCCACGCTCGCCGCTGAGATCCACGCGGAGCTCGACCTGCCCTACACAGAGACGGACTCCCTGTACTGGGGCTGGAACTGGACGCCCCGGGAATGCTTCCTCGAGGACATGCGGGCCTTGGCAGCCCGTCAACGGTGGGTGGCCGAGTGGCAGTACAGGGGCGCCCGGCCGATCCTGCTGGAGCGGGCCACGGTGATGATCTGGCTGGACCTGCCCGTGCGCACCGTGATGCGTCAGGTGATCCACCGGACGCTGCGGCGAAGGAGGACGCGTGAGCGGATCTGGGGCACCTCGGTCGAGCCGCCGCTTTCCACGTTCTTCACGGACCGGGACCACATCGTCCGCTATGCCTGGCGGACACGACACACGGCCGCTGGACTGGTGGAGGCGGCTCTGGAGCAACGGCCCGGCCTTCCGGTGCTGCGGGCACGCTCCCATGTCGAGGCCCGGCGGGCGGTGCGACGACTCGCGGAGAGCAGCGCAGGCTGAGCCCGGACGACGGCAGACCCGACCGCCCCGCACCGCGGGCGCGGCTCAGCGACCGACCGCGTCCAGATCCTCGATCAGCTGCTCGGCGAGCGGCTGCGCCGAGGCCGGGTTCTGGCCGGTGTAGAGGTTCCCGTCCACCACCACGTGCGGACGCATGGGGACGGCGGCCTTCTCATAGACGACGCCGTTGTGCTTCAGCTGGGACTCGAGGGTCCACTTGGCCTTGCGGGCGGCGGGCACGAGCTTCTCCTCGGCGTTCGAGAAGCCGGTCATGGTGCGGCCGCGCACGGCGATGGTCCCGTCCTGTGCCTTGGACGCGAACACGGCGGCCGGGCCGTGGCAGAGGAAGGCGATCGGGGCGCCGGCGTCCATGCGTCGGGCGATCAGCAGGCCGGAGGCGGGATCGTGCGCGAGATCCTCCATGGGGCCGTGGCCGCCGGTGTAGAAGACGAGGTCGTACTCCGCCTCGTCCACGTCCTCCAGGCGCAACGGTCGGTCGAGCTCGGCGCCGATCTGCGTCAGATACGCCGTCGTCTGCTCGCGCTGGGACGGTGTGCCGCCCATGACGCCCAGGGACGCCTCGTCCACGGTGGGGGTGACGCCGCCCGGCGTGGCGATCGAGACGTCCCATCCGGCCTCACGGAACAGACGGTGCGGGGTGGCGAGCTCATCCGCCCAGTAGCCGGTCGGGTGGACGGAGCCGTCCTTCAGGGTCCAGCCGTCCGCGGCGGAGACGACGAAGAGGACAGAGGTCATGGCGTGAGGATCCTTCCTTCGGTTCTTCCCGACGACGGCACCCGGGCCGGGTGCCCGACGTCGCCTGGGGTGCCCCACTCTTCCCACGTCAGCGGTGTGCAGGGAAGGGGTGAGGGGTGCCCGGAAACGGATGCCGAGGGCATTCTCAGGCAGTGAGAAGGACCCAGTCAGGCGACCTCCTCCGGAAGGCGACGGGCGAGGCGGGGATGCGTGCCGTCGTCGGGAGGGGCCGCGGATAGGCTCGAGGGCATGACCACGCCGTTCCAGAAGCAGAAGCTGCGCTCGCTCATCGCCGACCTCGCCGAGCAGGACCAGTGGCCGGAGGACCTGGCCGAGCAGGCCTCCGCGCTGACTGCCGACGACCCGGTGTACCCGGAGATGGCGAAGGTGGCCGACGGGCTGGTGGCGGCGATCGGCGCCGGCATCCACCTCGGCCCCGAAGAGGTGTGGCCCGGCGTGAAGGAGCGGTTCCTGCAGGTGGTGCCCAAGGGTGAGGACGGTCAGCCCGGCCAGCTCGAGCTGCTGACCTACCAGTGCCTGCACGCCCTGAGCGAGGGCGCCGGGTCCGCGTACTTCCGGTCCCGGCTCGACGCGTTCCCCGGCCCCTATGCGGCGCGCGGGTTCTCCAGCGCGATCGACTACCTCGTGTACTCCGTGGCCGTGGAGCTCGACGAGTCCCCCGAGTCCGTCTACGCCGGCGTGCGAGCCGGGCAGTACTCGGAGGCGGCCCAGGGCTGAGGCACGGACCTGCCCGACACGTGAGGGCACACGCGCGGGCACCCGGGCGGCTTATCGGGCTAGCCTTCGCCCCATGTCCTCCCGCAGCCCGCTGGGCTTGATCCTGATGACCGCGATCGTGCCGGTCCTCTGGGGCTCCACCTACGTGGTCACGCGCCAGTGGCTGCCGGCGGACATGCCGCTCACCGGGGCGGCGATCCGCGCGCTGCCCGCGGGCCTGCTGCTGCTCGCGATCACCCGGCGGCTGCCGGAGGGCCAGTGGTGGTGGCGCTCCACCGTGCTGTCCTTCATCACGATGGGCCTGTTCTTCGTCCTCGTGTACCTCTCCGGCGCCCGCCTGCCCTCCGGCGTCGCGGCGACACTCATGGCCTCGGGCCCGCTCGTCATGGTGGTCCTCGGCCGCCTGCTGCTCCGCGAGAAGGCGCCGGTCATGGCGTACGTGGGGGCCGTCGTCGGGATCCTGGGGGTGGGCCTGCTGGCGGGGTCCGCGATCGCCACCCTGGACGTGATCGGAGTCATCGCGGCGTTGGTGGCGGTCCTCATCTCCTCGCTCGGCTACGTGCTGGCGAAGAAGTGGCGGCCGCCGGTGTCCTCGCTGACGTTCGCCTCCTGGCAGCTCACCATCGCCGGCGTCATGCTCACGCCCACGGCGCTGATCGTCGAGGGCCCTCCGCCGGCCCTCGACCTCCCCGCGATCCTGGGCTTCGGGTACCTCGGCCTGATCTGCACCGGGCTGGCCTACGTCCTGTGGTTCCGCGGCCTCGCGGGGCTGCCGGCGCAGACGGTCGGCATCCTCGGCCTGCTCAACCCGCTGGCCGGAACGATCCTCGGAGCCCTCGTGGCCGGTGAGCTGCTCTCGCCCGTGCAGGCGCTCGGGGCGGCGACCATCCTCCTCGGAGTGGGGCTCGGTCTGCTCACCACGCCGAAGCGACGCCTCAGGCGCTGACCCGGCCCACGACGGCGACCGGCCCCTCCCGCCTGCCCTGCAACGACTCCAGGAGCGAGGCGGAAGGGGCCGAGGGCGTCAGAGGGTCGCGGAGGGACGGGCCTCAGCGGTCAGACGACGGCGCTTCTCGATCAGGGCCTCCCACGGATGGGCGACGCCCTTGAGGTTCAGCGGCGGCTCCAGCTCATCGACCACCTCGCCGACGACCGCGTGCACATCCCCGGCGTCGACGGCCACGGTGGAGACGGTCAGGTGCTCCTTCATCCAGGCGGTGAGACGGTCCTCGGCGTCCGGGGTCAGGGCGAACTTCACGGTGCGGGAGCCCGGCGACCTCGGGACCAAGGCCAGGTCCAGCTCGTCGAAGAGCAGCGCGGCGAGGCTGCGGCGCAGGGTCGAGCTCTCCGTGCGGCCCGAGTGGAAGTGCCCGCGGACGTCACGTCCGAGCAGGGACGTCGGGGCGGCGCCCACGTAGAGGAGGTTGTCCTCGAAGGCCACGGCGTCCAGGCCGAGCTGGGCGATCGCGGCGTCGTCAGCGGCCACGGCGAAGATGCCCGGGACGGCGTCCACGCCGGTCAGGTACTCCTCATAGGACACCCCAGCCGCGGTGAGCGCGGCGGCGGCATCCGTGGCCTGCGGGGTCATGGTGGCGGTTGCTGCGGTGTTCATGCCTCCCATAGTGGGACGGGCGACCTTCCCACCCGCACGGGAGTCCATATTATGGACATCATGGCCGCATGGTGAGATGGTCTCCGTGCCCGCCGCAGGTCCATACTGGTCCGCATGGCCCCCAGTTCCAGCCCCTCCGCGCCGCCGCCCGGGTCCTCCGCGCCGCGCTCGGTCCATCTCGGTGTCTCCGGGGAGCTCGCGCGCATCCTCCCGGACGAGCACGGCAGCGGCCACGTCCTTCAGATCGGCGGGCACATCCAGTCCCACGTGGACCTCGCCCGCCCCGGCCACATCCGGTACGAGTACCTGCGCCGCATGGCCAACGTGCTGGACGTCCTGGCCCCGCCCGGGGAACCGATCGACGTCCTTCACCTGGGCGCCGGCGCCCTCACGCTCCCCCGCTACGTGCAGACCACCCGCCCGGGCTCCGCCCAGACCGTGGTGGACATCGACCGCGAGCTCGTCTCCTTCGTCACCGCCGAACTGCCCCTGCCCGAGGGCACCGTGCTGACCTCCCTGGTGGCCGACGCCCGCGACGCCGCACCGTGCCTGGCCGGCCGCGACTTCGACGCCGTGGTCCTGGACATCGACGCCGGCGCCGACACCGCACCCCACCGGGCCGGCCGCGGCTTCTACACCGACCTGCTGGGCCTGCTCTCCCCCGCCGGCGTCCTGCTGGTCAACATCGGGGACGAGACCGGCCTGCACCTCCTCGCCGACCAGGCCCGCGAGCTCGAGGCCGCCTGCCTGGACGCCCGGCTCACGGGCGTATGGACCCTCGCCGACGCGACCATGCTCGAACGGCTGTCCTACGGCAACGCGGTCCTCGCCGCCGGCGGCCTGCTCGGGGGACGCCTCAGCGCCGACGGACGCACCTGGGAGGGGGCCGTCGTCGAGAGCCGGGAGCTGACCGCGCGGCTCACCGCCGCCGGACCGCACCCGGCGGCCGTGCTGGATCCGGCGGGGACCGCCGGCCTGGTGAGGAGGATCGGCCTTGCCTGAGCAGACCACGACGACGGCGCGCGCCTCCGCCTCGCCCCGCACCCTCATGGCTGTCCTGTTCGCCCTCTCCCTGGTGGCCGGCGCCGTCACTCCGCTGCAGGGGCGGGTGAACTCGGCCCTCTCCAGCGCCGTGGCGGACCCGATCCTGGCCGCGCTGATGTCCTTCTCCTCCGGCTTGGCGGCCATGGTGCTGGTGACCCTGCTGGTGCCCTCCGGGCGGCGGGCGGCGAGCGAGGTGCTCCCGGCCCTGCGCCGCGGGCAGGTGAGGTGGTGGTACTACTCCGCGGGGTTCATCGGTGCGTGTCTGGTCTTCACACAGTCGCTGACGATCCCGGTGATCGGGGTGGCGGTGTTCACGGTGGCGATGGTGACCGGGCAGGTGGTCGGCGGCATGGGCGTGGACCGGCTCGGCCTGACCCCGGCGGGTGTGCAGCGGATCGGCCCGCGCCGGCTGGCGGGTGCGGCCCTGGCGCTGGCGGCCGTGCTGGTGGTGGTGTGGCCGCAGCTCGGTGAGGCGCTCGGCGGCGCAGCGAGCACGGGCGGAGCGGGTGCGGACGCAGGTGCCGCGGAGGGAGCCGGCGTCCTGTGGCTGCTCATGGCCGCGATCCCGGTGGTGGCCGGCTTCGGCACGAGCGTGCAGCAGGTGTTCAACGGCCGGCAGTCCGCCGCCTACGGCTCGCCGATTCCGGTCACCCTGATCAACTTCCTGGCCGGCACTGCGCTGCTGGGGCTGATCTACCTGGGCAAGGCCGTGGTGGCCGGAGCGTCCGGGCCGCTGCCGGCGGTGTGGTGGATGTACATGGGCGGCCCGCTGGGGTGCGTGTTCATCGGGGTCTCGGCACTGCTGGTCCCGCAGATCGGCGCGTTCCTCACCACGCTGGGCCTGGTGGCCGGGCAGCTGCTCGGCTCGCTGCTGCTGGACACCGTGGCCCCCGTGGACGGCGCGGCGGTGTCCGCGTGGACCGTGGTGGGCACGCTCGGCGCGCTGGCCGCCGTGGTGCTCGCGTCCTGGAGCGGAGGGGTGAAGAGGGTGCCGCGGGCCTGAGGGTCAGCCGAGGTCGCGACACTGCTCGGCGCGGCGGCCGGCACGAGCCAGGCCGAGGAGGCTCGTGCCTACGGCAGCACCGAGCCCGGTCAGGAACGAAGGGCCGAACCACGGCGCCCTCCCCTGCGCGGCCACGCGGCCCACGGTGGTCATGGCGGCAGCCGCGGCGGCGGCGGTGCCGGAGGCGAGCAGACCGGCACGCCGTCCGCCGTGGCTCGTGGAGAGCCCTCCACAGAGGGCGAGACCGGCGCCCGTGGTGGCGGTGACGATGTCGATGACCGCGGCGACCGGCCTCGACACCGTGCCGTCCACCTCCCCGACGAGGTTCCAATGGTTGGGCAGCGTCTCGGGCAGCGAGCGGCCGCGGACCGCGTAGTGGGCCAGCACCGCGGCGGCGAGCACGGCCGGGCCGACCGCGGCTGCCCGGAAGGCCGCGTCCGGGGTGGCGGCAAACGGCACATCCTCCGCATCCGGTTCGATCACGCCGAGCTTCACCGCGAGCGCGCCGAAGTTCACAGCCCATCCGGCGCCGACGGCTCGGGGAACGAGGACCTTCTCCGAGGCAGGGTCCCACCAGGTCGCCTTGAGGCGCTCGGCCGTGGGGCGACGGAGGTCGTAGGGCATGCCGAGCACGGTGCCCGTGCCGCGGACGGGCTCGGGCGAGCGGCCGTCGTCGTGGTTCCGGGCGTCCAGCTCCAGGAGGAGGTCCACGTCCTCGGCGACGGCCCGTAGGTCGGCGGAGGCGGGGCTGTCATGGCGGGCGTGCGTGTTCATCGCTTCTCCTTCAGGATCTGGTCGACGCCGTCGCGGACGAGGCGCCAGGCGGCGGTGAGGTCGGACAGGCGCTCGATGCCGGCGTCCGTGAGGTGGTAGACCTTGCGCGGCGGACCTGCCGGTGACTCCTGCCAGGTGGAGGCGATGAGGCCGTCCTTGAGCAGGCGGGAGACCAGCGGGTAGACGGTGCCCGAGGTCAGCGCGAGCGCGGGGTGCTCGGCGAGCTCGTCCACGATCTGCTGGCCGTAGCGGGGGTCGTCCGCCAGCAGGCCGAGGAGCGCGAGCTCCACGACGCCGCGGCGGATGCCGGGGACCGATTTGTTGCGGGACATGGTTCTAGGTTAGACCTAAGTACATTGTGGAGCAAGTGTCTTGCCGGGCAAGCCCCTGCCCTGCCTCCGGTCAGGCCGCCAGCCCGTGCGCCGTCAGACTGCGGCGCAACGCCGGACGGGTGACCTCCACGCCGCCGCGGACCAGCAGCACGCCGGCCACCAGGCAGGCGCCGGCGGTGACCAGGGACACCGGAGCGAACACCGCGGCCGCGCCGATCACCGGAGCCGCCGAGATGAGCGCCGCAGCCAGGCTGAACACCAGCACCGTGCCGAGGGCGGACATCACGGCGCGGCGGCGCATCGCATGGACGGTGTGCACGTCCATGCCGGCCATCACCAGGCCGCTGTGCAGGTCCGCGCGGTCCAGCAGCTGGGCCGCCTGCGAGATCGCCACCGAGCAGGCGGCCAGCAGGAAGGAGACCACCATGGTCACGAGCACACCGGTGCCCAGGTCTGCGGTCAGGTGCCGCTCGCTCGCGGTCAACGCGGCGCCGTCAGCCTGGAACGCATTCGCCATGCCGAAGCCGGCGGCACCCACCGTGCCGATGTAGACCGTGAGCGCCACGCCACCCACCTGACGCCAGGCCAGGCGCGGGTCCTCCAGCACCAGCCGGGCGGCCACCAGGCGTTCGGCGCTCTTCGCGCGGCGCACGCGACGGCGGGCGGTCACGCCCAGCACCCACGGTCCGATCGCATGGACGGCCAGCATCGGTGCCGCCATCGCGGCGATCGCCAGCGCCACCGCGACGGCGACCTCCTGCGCGGCGCCCATCACCGTGGCGGCGACCTGCGCGGCGACCAGTACGCCGACCGCCACCAGCACGCGCACCCACACCACCCGGCGCGGGCGCTGCCGGGTGCGCACGCCCAGCGGGGTGACGGCCACCCGGCGCAGGCCGAGCAGTGCGGAGAGCGCGCCGAGCAGGACCACGCCGGCCAGCACCAGCAGGGTGAGCGGGACGCCGATCCACTGGCTCGCCATCCCCACCTGACCGCCGGCGAACGGCAGCAGGGCGATCAGCGGCACCAGCACCGCCCACCCGGCCAGCCCGACGACGGCACCGGCCGCCGCCAGGACCGTCGCCTCCGCAACGGCCAGGCCCGTGATGGTGGCGCTCGACGCGCCGAGCAGGCGCAGGGAGGACAGTCGCTCATCCCTGCGCCGGGCCAGCAGTCGGGCGGCGGAACCGGCCAGGGAGGTCAGGGGGAACAGCAGCAGCACGAGCGCGAACCCGGAGAGCATCCGGTATATGCCGGCGACCCCGTCCTCGGGCAGCTGGAGGGTGAAGAAGAAGTGGACGCCGCCGGCCACGCCCAGGGTCAGGGCCGTGACCACCGCGAACGCGGCCACCGGCAGGGCCCAGACGCTGCGGTCGGCGAAGAGGCGGGACAGGAACAGGGACAGCACGGCGCGGTTCATCGGGTGGCCTCCTCGTGGGCGGCGGCGTCCGGGCGGCGGACGTCGTCGAGGATCCGGCCGTCCCGGACGCGGACGAGGCGGCCGCAGCGGACCGCGACGTCGTCGTCATGGGTGACCACCACGAGCGTGCGGCCGCGGGAGACGGTGGAGTCGATCAGGGCGTCCATGACGGAGGACGAGGTGTCCGAGTCCAGGGCGCCGGTCGGCTCGTCTGCGAAGACCACGTCCGGTTCGCCGGCCTGGGCGCGGGCGATCGCCACCCGCTGCCGCTGCCCGCCGGAGAGCTCGCCGGGGCGGCGCTCCTCCATGCCGGCCAGACCCAGTGCGGACAGCCAGGACGCGGCCACCTGCTGGGCCTCGGCACGGGCGCTGCCGCGCAGCATCAGCGGCATGGCCACGTTCTCGACGGCGGTGAGCTCGGGCAGCAGGAGGCCGTCCTGGAACACGAAGCCCAGGCGCTCCCGGCGCAGACGGGCCCGCTCGCCCTCGCCGAGGGAGGTGATCTCCAGCGGCTCGCCGCCGTGCAGGCGGACGCTGCCGGCGTCCGGCGCGATGATGCCGGACAGCACATGGAGCAGGGTGGTCTTGCCGGAGCCCGAGGGCCCCATGACGGCCACGGACTCGCCGCGGCCGATCTCCAGGTCCACGCCTGCCAGGGCGTGGACGGAGCCGTAGGACTTCGTCAGACCACGGGCGGTGAGGACCGGCGCCGTGGACGTGGAGGGGGTGATGGTCGGACTGGTGCGGGAGTGCGTCGAACTCATGACTCCAGCATCCTCACCGGGAAACGCGGCGGCATCGGCACCAGGGGCGAACCTCGGTGGGCCCGGATCAGACCAGAGGATGAGTGGCGGGTCGGTCCGCCGACGCAGACGAAGGTGCCGCGGTTGTGGTCTGATCACGTCGGAGGCAGCAACGGCTGCACCCGCGTCGGGCATGAAGCGCCCGGTGTGTGGCGCGCGGCCGGGCCGAGACGGAGCCTGCTCAGATCAGGCCGAGCTCCTCGAGCTTGGCGGCGGTCTCCTCATTGCGCGGCTCCACCTGGTGGGTGCCGTCCGGGAAGACGACCACCGGGATGTTGGTGCGGCCGGAGATCTGATGGGCCTCGTCGGCGCGGGACGGGTCGGCCACGAGGTCGATGTACTCGTAGGACACCCCGAGCTCGTCCAGCTGGCGCTTGGTGCGGAGGCAGTCCCGGCACCAGTCGGCGCCGTACACGGTGAGGGCGGTCTTCTCGCTCATGCCACCAGGTTAGCTGTGGCGGCCCATGAGGTTCCGAGCGCGGCGGCGAGCATGCGGGGAACCGGCCCGGCATGCACCAGAGCAGAGCAGTGCCGCGCGGCGGGCCCTCACCAGAACTGGGTGATCACGTGCCGCATCTCATCCACCTGGACCCGGGCGCGGGCTCCGTTGAGCAGTGGCAGGTGCGGGGGCACGTGGCCGATCTCCACGTCGAACACGACCGGCACAGGCCCGCCGTCCGCGCCGGTCACCCCGGCGAGCGCGTCCAGGACCGCCTCGCGCTGGGTCATCCCCTCCGTCCCCGAGCCGGAGTCCGGGGCCAGGGTCCTGCCCACCAGCACGGCCGCGGCCTGCTCGAACCAGCCGTGCAGGCGCAGGGTGTGCAGCTGCCGGCACACGGTGGAGGCATCCGCCTCGGCGGCCTCCACGTAGACCACCAGCGGACCGTGCTCCCGGGCGAAGGCGCGCACGTCCGCGTACGGCGTTCCGGCGATGGCGGAGAGCACTTCGATGCACCCGCCGAGCAGCGTGCCGGTGACGTCCAGGCGGGGGCTGGCGCCGTCGTCGGGAAGCCGTTCCCCGGACGCGGCACACGGTGCCCACAGCTCCCAGGACGCCGCCCGCTGGTCCCGCCACGCGTGGGCGTGGGCGTCCTCCAGGGGCGCCCAGAAGCCCTGGACGCCGCTGTCGCGCTGGACGATCCGCCGCCCACCCGGGCCGCCCTCGGCCGTGGCCAGCCGTGTCCAGTGCGCCAGGCCGGCGGGGACCTCGTAGGGGGTGTCCATGAGGTTGTCCCCGTGGAGGGTGGGCAGTCCGGCGTACAGGGTCAGCGGCACCATGAGCGCCACGCAGTCCGAGTAGCCGACCACCCAGGTGGGCTCGGCGGCGCCGATCGCGTCCCAGTCGAGCTCGTCCAGCAGGTCGAGCGCGGTGCCGGGACCGCCCCACGGCGGGACGACGGCCCGGATCTGCGGGTCGCAGAGCATGGCCGTGAACTCGGCGGCCCGCTGCCCCCTGGGGGCGGAGACCCACCGGTCCACGCCGAGGCAGTCGCCGAGGACCACCTCGAAGCCCCGGGCGGTGAGCCAGGAGACGGCCACCTCGAACCGCCGCCGGGCGCCCTCTCCCACGCCGGCCGAAGGCGCCGTGACGCCGATCCGGTCACCGGGACGCAGCGGGGCGGGGAAGCGCAGGGGGCTCATGCGCCCAGGCTATGCGCCCACGTGCGCGCCGCGTGGCCGCCCGTCCCAGCCGGCGGCGGTAGAGTCCATCCCAGACGGGGACCCCGCCCCGCCGGACGACGACGCCCCGGTCAGCGCAGAGACGGTCGCCGACCGGAGACGACGAGGGGAGGGCATGCCATGAGGATCGCAGTGGTGGGGGCCGGCATCGGGGGCCTGGCCCTGGCGGCCGGCCTGCAGGCACGTGGCGCGGACGTGGTCGTCCTCGAGTCCTCCCCCACGCTGCGCTCGGGCGGCACCGCCATCACCATGGCCCCGAACGCCCTGCGCGCCCTCGAGTCCCTCGGCTACGCAGACGCCCTCGCCCAGCACCCCTACACCGTGAGCTCGGACGTGGCGGCACAGCGTTCCCCGGACGGCCGGACCCTGACGCTGCTGCCCTCCGAGATCGTGTCCCGCGTCCGCGTGATGCCGCGCGAGGAGCTGCACCTGATGCTCGCCTCCCAGGTGACCGCCGGGCGGATCCGCCTGGGCTGCCGGGTGGATTCCGTGTCCACGGCGGGCACCGTCCGCTTCACCGACGGGAACGGGGCGGCCCGCACCTGGGCGTTCGACCTGGTGGTCGGCGCGGACGGGTCCCGTTCCGCCGTGCGCCGGGCCTGGCCCAACGATCCCGGCCTGCAGGACGCCGGCTACTCCGCCTGGCGTGCCATCACCCGCGAGCCGGTGGACCTCACCGGCCCGGACGGCCTCGCGGCGGCCGGCGAGACCTGGGGTGACGGCACCCGCTTCGGCTTCGCCCCGCTCGCGGACGGCCGCGCCTACTGGTTCGCCGTGCAGACCAACTCGGTGGTGCACCGCCATGACGACGAACGGCACCTGCCCTCAACCCAGCTGCTGTCCCGCCTGGCCGACCGCTTCGCGCACTGGCACGCGCCCATCCCGCAGCTGATCTCCGCCACCGACCCGGAGGACATGCACTTCACGCGCGCCACCGAGCTGGCCGCGGACCTGCCGACCTTCTCCCAGGGCCGCCTCGTTTTGATCGGGGACGCCGCGCACGCCATGACCCCGAACCTCGGCCAGGGCGGCGCGCAGGCCCTCGAGGACGCCGCGACCCTCGCGATCTGCCTGGACCACCTGCTCACCGACCCGCCCGGCCTGGTGAACTCGGATCGGCTGCGCCGCGCCCTCGAACGGTACGACACCCTGCGCCAGCCCCGCGTCCGCGACGTCGCGCGCCTGGCCCGCACCCTCGGGACCGTCGCGCACCTGCGCATGCCCGGCGCCGCGGCCCTGAGGAACCTGACGTTGCGCATGCTCCCCGATTCCCGCGTGGAGGAGCCGCTGCGCAGGATCATGGACTGGCGCCCGCCGCCGCCCACCGGCCGCTGAGGGCTGCGGCCGTCCCTCAGCTTTGTGGTGAGGACACACCCTCTGCCTCCCCTGATTCGGCGCCGGTGACGGTGTGTCCTCACCAGTTCCCACAACGTCCCCAACGACGACGGCCGCGATGTCCTCGGCCTCGGCGATGCCGAGGTTCCCGTTGACGTCTGCCTCGCGAGGGTCGACGAGCCCGCCCCACGCCTGACAGAGTCAGAGGATGACTTCCGACCAGGACCTCACCGCGCAGATCCCGACGCAGACCCGGCAGATCGTGCTGGCCTCCCGCCCGCACGGCGCCCCGACGCCTGAGGACTTCCGGCTCGAGACCGTGGACGTACCGGCCCTCGAGGACGGCCAGGTCCTCGTGGCCAACGACGTGATGTCCGTGGATCCGTACATGCGCGGCCGCATGGACGACGTGAAGTCCTATGTGCCGCCCTTTCGGATCGACGACCCGCTCGACGGCGGCGCCGTGGGCACCGTGGTGGACTCCCGGAGCGACGACGTGCCGGTGGGCACCCGGGTACTGCACCAGCTCGGCTGGCGCGAGGACGCGGTGGTGGAGGCCGGGCGCGTGCAGGCCGTGGACACCCGGGACGTCCCGGACTCGGCCTACCTCGGCGTGCTCGGCATGCCCGGCCTGACCGCCTACGTGGGCCTGACGAAGATCGCGCAGTTCCAGGCCGGGGACACCGTGTTCGTCTCCGGCGCCGCCGGGGCCGTGGGCTCGGCCGTCGGGCAGATCGCGAAGGCCCTCGGCGCCGAGCGGGTCATCGGCTCCGCAGGCTCCGCCGAGAAGGTGGAGCGCCTGAACGAACTGGGCTTCGACGCGGCGTTCGACTACAAGTCCGGAAACGTTCGGCAGATGCTGCAGGAGGCGGCGCCGGAGGGCATCGACGTGTACTTCGACAACGTCGGCGGAGACCACCTCGAGGCCGCGATCGGCGCGCTCACGGTGGGCGGCCGCGTCGCCATGTGCGGCGCCGTCTCCCAGTACAACGCCACCGAAGCGGCTCCGGGACCGCGGAACCTCGTGCAGGCGGTGGGCAAGCGGCTGCGGCTGCAGGGGTTCATCGTGGCCGACCACCTGGACGTGGCCGAGGAGTGGCTCGGCCAGGCCGTCGGCTGGCTGCAGGACGGCACCCTGCGGTTCGACGAGACCGTCCGCGAGGGCCTCGAGAACGCCCCGCAGGCGTTCATCGACCTGCTGGAGGGTGCCAACACCGGCAAGATGGTCATCCGGCTGCGCTGAGCGGCGTGCGGTCCGCCTGCACTGTGGGGAGGCAGGCGGACCGGCACGGAGAGAAGGGCCACGGCAGTGAGGGCCGCCAACAGGGTGGCCGGCGGGAAGGGCCGTGCAGCACCCATCGAACGGTTGATGTGCGCGGGCACCCATCGAACGGTTGATGTGCGCCAGCAGGCCGCGGCCTAGCGTGGAGGCATGATGAAGTCCTTCTACGCCGCCGCCACCTGGCTGACGCTGGGGCTGGCTGCGGGCGTCTTCTACCGCGAGTTCACCAAGCTGACCGGCAACCTCGGCGTGGAGTCCGAGCTGAGCCTGATGCACACCCACATCCTGGCCCTGGGCATGATGATGTTCCTGATCGTCCTGGCCCTGGACGCCGTGTTGACGCTCCACACGCGCCGGTCCTTCACCGTCTTCTTCTGGGTGTACAACGCCGGCCTGGCGGTCACGATCGTCATGATGCTCATCCGCGGCCTGCTGACTCTGGACGGCAAGTCCCCGGCGGACACCTCCGCCGCCATTCCGGGCATCGCGGGCCTGGGCCACATCCTGCTCACCGTCGGCCTGATCGCGCTGTTCATGGCGATCCGCGAGGGCCTCGGCGAGCGCCAGGAGCGACTCGCGGCCCGGCAGGCGCGGCTGCAGTCCACGCGTGAGGCGACCGCCTCAGAGGGCTGAGCCGACCGGCGGAGGCGAGGGCCGTCGTCGTCAGGCCCCGAGCCCCTCGTTGAGGCAAGCCCCCTCGTTTACTGGTGAGGACACACCCTCATCAGCTCGTTTACTGGTGAGGACACACCCTCATCACCTCGTTTACTGGTGAGGACACACCCCCTCACCCCCGCATCTCGCGGCTCATGACGGTGTGTTCTCACCACTTGGCCACAGCGCAGGCCACAGCGCAGGACGTCTCAGCCCCGCCGCCGGCCCCGCACCGGCAGCGGCCGGGCACGGAACGCCAGGACGGTCGCGGCGAGGAAGCAGGCGACCGCCGTCAGCACCAGGACCTGGCCGAGCGTGCGCGAGTCCGCGACGAGGTCCATGCTCATCACCCACGCCATGAGCGCGAAGCCGAGCACGCCCGCCGCCCCGGACCACCGCAGTCCCGGTCGGAGCAGGCTGACGAGCGTGGCGGCTGCGGCGAGGAGTGCGGCCACCGGGACCAGGAACACTCCGATCCACAGCGCGGGCGGACCGTTGGTGCCCGGCTGACCAGGTTCGGGTGGCGGGGCGGCGGTGCCGACGAACATGGAGCCCAGCGCGCCGGCGAAGACCAGCAGGGCCGCCAGCCACACCCAGGCCACCGGCCGCGCAGGGCGGCGGGTCCCGGGGCCTTCGGAATCGACAGGGCCAGCGGGGCCGGCAGGGCCAGCAGGGCCGGCGACAGACTCCGACGGTGACCCCGACTCCGACCGCGACCCCGGCTCCGGCTGCTGCCTGCCGGTGCTCGACGGCGGCTCATGCCCTGACATGACGCTCTCCTCTCGATACCCGTTCGCTCAGGCTACGCGTCGCCGCGCAGCCCCCGGCCCACCCGGCACCCCGGACACCCGAACGTCCCGGGCCACCCTGTGAGACACATTCGTCCCATATTCCGCGCAGCCGCCGGGTCAGGAGTAGATTCACTGCCATGCAGACGCAGCAGCAGTGGTGGACCGCCTGAGGGCGGCACTCTCCCCTGCGCAAGCACCGAAGCCGCCCGTCCCCTCGGGCGGCTTCTTCCATGTCCGGCCCGGGTGGACCGCACACGAAGGAGCACCGACGATGACCGTCACCGATCCCTGCACTGCCGACCAGCAGCCCGAGCCCACCACCCTCGCCGAGGCCTGCGACCTCGTCCACACCCCGGACCTCGACATCTCGGAAGACGGGATGTTCGGCACCTACGGCGGCGCCCACCTGCCGCCGCAACTGGCCGGCCCCATGCGCGAGGTCGCCGAGGCCTACGCCGAGGCCCGCCAGGACCCGGAGTTCTACGCCGAGTACGCCCGCCTGCTGCGCGACTTCGTCGGCCGCCCCTCGCCCCTCACCCCGCTCGAGCGCCTCTCGGACGAGCTGGGCGGCGCACGGATCGTGCTCAAGCGCGAGGACCTGAACCACACCGGGGCGCACAAGATCAACCACTGCGTGGGCGAGGCGCTGCTGGCCAAGCGCATGGGCAAGACGTCCCTGATCGCGGAGACCGGCGCCGGCCAGCACGGCGTCGCCCTGGCCACCGCCGCCGCGCTCGTGGGCCTGGACTGTGAGATCCACATGGGCGCCGTCGACATCGCCAAGCAGCACCCGAACGTGGTGCGCATGCGCCTGCTGGGCACGAAGGTGGTCTCCGTGGAGCGGGAGGGCCGCTCCCTGAAGGAGGCCGTGGACTCGGCCTTCGCCGTCTACGCCGCGAACCCTGAGAAGTACCTGTTCGCCATCGGCTCCGTGGTGGGACCGCACCCGTTCCCGACCATCGTCCGGGACTTCCAGGCCGTGGTGGGCCGCGAGTCCCGCCGCCAGATCGTCGAGCGCTACGGTCGGCTGCCGGACGCCGTGATCGCCTGCGTGGGCGGCGGCTCCAACGCCATGGGCGCCTTCACCGCCTACCTGGACGACTCAGACGTCCGCCTGATCGGCGTCGAGCCCGGCGGCCGCTCCCAGGCCAAGGGCGAGCACGCCATGACCATGGGCAAGGGCGTGCCCGGCATGCTCCACGGCATGTCCACCCTGGTGCTCCAGGACGAGGAGGGCACCCCGGACCCGGTGCACTCGATCGCCTCCGGCCTGGACTACCCGGGTGTGGGCCCGCAGCACGCCCGCTTCAAGGAGCTCGGCCGCGTGGAGTACGTGGCCGAGGACGACGCCGCCGTGCTCGATGCCTTCCAGCGCCTGTCCCGCACCGAGGGGATCGTCCCGGCCCTGGAGTCCTCGCACGCCGTGGCGCACGCCCTGCGCATCGCCCCGCGGCTGCCGAAGGAGCAGATGCTCCTGGTCAACCTCTCCGGCCGTGGGGACAAGGACGTGGACTACGTGGCCGAGAAGCTCGGCATCACCGAGGACGCGGACGAGGTCGTGCACTGACTCCACCTGCGGACTTCCAGGATCCGCACAGCCGTCCTCCTCGACGCCACCGTGCCCATCGCCATCGCCCTCGCCCTCGCCGAACGCGAACACCGTGACCCCGGATCATCGACGGTTCGTCACCAGACCTGCGAGAATCTCCGCGACCCGGTGACGAACCGTCGATTATCAGCAGACCCCACCCGGCCGCCGCTCAGCCGCGGTGGGGGTCGTCCTCCGGGCGCAGCATGTCCAGGCCGAGGCCGGGGCCGCCGAGCAGGCGCAGGCGGCCGTCGTCCACCATGCCGCCGGCCGGCAGCGCGGAGGCGAACCAGGCCGGCGGGTCCAGGTCCACCATGGTGATGGACGGGCTGGCGAACGCCAGGTGGGCGGCGGCGGTGATGCCGATCTTCGGCTCCATCATGGCGCCCACCATGCAGGTGACGCCTGCGTCCTGCGCCAGCTGCGCGATCTTCAGCCCCTCGCCGAGGGACCCGGTCTTGGCGAGCTTGATGTTCAGCATGTCCGCGGCCTCGGCGGCCAGGACTCGCTGCGCGTCCGCGGCGGTCCACACGGACTCGTCCGCCATGATCGGGAACGGCGACTCGCGGCGCACCAGGGCCATGCCCTGAAGGTCCGCCTTCGCCACCGGCTGCTCCACGACCTCGATCGGCAACCCCTCGTCGTGCATGGTCTGGAGCATGGTGACGGCACCCTCCGGGGACCACCCCTGGTTGGCGTCGATGCGCAGCCGCACCTCCGGCTCCGCGGCCACGACCGCGTGCAGGCGCTCCACGTCCTCGGCGGTGTCCCCGCCGAGCTTGACCTTGAGGATCCGGTAGCCGTCCGCGACCGCCTCGCGGGCGTGGCGTGCCATGGTCTCCGGGTCCTCCAGGGACACGGTCATGTCCGAGTCGAACGCGGCCTCCGGGTCGAACGAGCCGCCGAGCAGCTCCACCACGGCACGGCCCTCGGCCTTGCCGATCGCGTCCCAGACGGCCACGTCCAGGGCCCCGCGGGCCGAGGACGCGCCGTCCACGACACGCCGGGCGAGCTGCGCGAACTCGTCCGGCGTGCCGGTGACGCCCTCCACCGCCGCACGCAGCGGGCCGGTGAGGTTCGCGACGACGGACTCCGCACTCTCGCCGGTGACCGCCACCGTCTCCGCGGCGGTGCCCTGGCCCACGGTGCCGTCCGCGAGCTGGACCTCGCAGACCGCGTAGGCCACGGCCTCGGTGCGACGCTGTGCCGTCACGAACGGACGCAGCAGGGGGCAGGCGTGCAGCCGGGCGGTGACCCGGACGATCCTGTGGGAACCCGTCGTCGCCATGGTCAGAGCCCCATCATGACCTGGGCGCCGCCGTAGCCGATCCAGGTGCCCAGGATCGAGCCGAGCAGTGCGAAGAGCACACCGACCGGGACCAGGTGACGGGAGAACGTGCCGGCGACCACGGGGGCCGAGGCCATGCCGCCCACGTTCGCCACGGAGGCGACGACCACGGAGAACAGGTCGGTCTTGGTGAGCTTCGCGTAGATCAGCATGAGCACGGCGTGGATCAGCAGGACCACGGCGCCGGCCAGCAGGAACCAGCCGCCCTCGGCGATCGCGGCGAAGTCGGAGCCCGAGGCGAGCTGGCCGATCACCATGAACAGCATCAGGGTGCCGACCTCATGCGAGCCGGCGATCTTGCCCAGCCTGGTCTGGGCGATGATCAGGCCCAGCACCGAGACGATGATGATGGTCCACGAGGTCGCGTTCACGGCGTCGGCGATGGAGGGGATGGCCTCCTCGAGCCAGGAGCCCAGGCGCAGGGCGACCGCGGAGACCAGGAGGCTGCCGAAGGTCAGACCCGCCAGGTTGGTGAGGTTGATGGCGCCCTTCTCCACCTGGGCGTTCTGGATGTGCCGGTCCAGGTAGGCGGTGTCCGCCTTGGTGAAGCGGTTGAACGCGCCGGAGAACACCACGGCGGAGAACATCAGCATCAGCCAGACCGAGTACATGACGGTGTCCGTGATCAGCGCGATGCCGAACGCGGACTCCGGCACGCCGACCATCCCCTGCACGGCGGCCATGTTCGCCGAGCCGCCGGTCCAGGAGCCCAGCAGGGCGCCGAGCGCCTTGTCCGAGCCCTCCGGCAGCAGCGGCTGGAAGATCAGGAAGGACAGGATGAACGCCGCGAAGATGGACACCGCGGTGACGAAGAAGGTGATCAGCAGCTTCGGGCCGAGCTGGATGATCTTCTTGATGTCGCACTGCAGCAGGAACAGGAAGACCATCGCCGGCAGCAGGAAGACGCGCAGCTCCTTGAGCGCGTCGCGCGCCTCGTTGTCCGCTTCGCCGAACACGCCGAGCGTGTTGAGCAGGGTGATGGTCAGGTACATCAGGACCATGGCCGGGACGTACTTGAAGAACTTCCAGCCGGTGGTCTTCTCGAGGACGATCAGCAGTCCGGCGACGCCGGCGACCACACCGATCATGAGCAGCCCGTCGGTGATCACGGGGGCCTCCTAGGTGACAGCCGCACGGTCCGGCCGCCCTTCCTGCTCGGAAGGCGCCGGACGTCCGTGCGGACGGGATACGAGTGGTGGCCACGCCCTCCCCGCCCGCACGCAGCGGGCCGGGGGCGGTGCTCACGGCCCGGGCCTGTGCAGGACCCGCGGCCCCGGACCGGCCGGGCGGAGAAACGTGACGCCGAACACTGTATACGCATGCCGGCCGGACGCGGACCGCGCACGGCTCAGCCCCGAGGCGTGTCAGCAGGTCTAGGCTCGGCCCATGGCACAGATCGAGCAGGTGCAGGCCGAGGTGGACCGGCGCTGGTCCGGCATGGACATGCCGTCCTGGCCGGACCCGCACCCCGGCGCACGGGAGCCTGCGCCCGAGCGGTACTCGCAGGTGACGGACCCTGAGCGCTACGGGATCGTCCACGCGCGCGCCCGCCTCTGGGCGCAGGTGCTGGTGGAGCATGGGGCCCGGGCCGAGCAGCTCACGCCCCGGCCGGTCCCCGACTGGCCCGAGGGCCCGCCTGCCCCGGTGGACCGCCTGATGCGCGTCGATCCCCCGTCGGGCGCCGCCGGCGCCCTCCCCCTGTACCTCTGCGAGACGGACGGGTCCGAGGCGGAGGCGAGTTCCGGCGTCGGGAATCAGCAGGAGGACGACGACGGCCGCTCACCGGACACTGCCGTCCCGCCGTCCCTGCGGATCGCCTGGGGGACGACGGACGTGGTGCTTGACGTGCAGCCGGACTGCGGGTGCGATGCCTGCGACAGCGGCTCCGCCGACCTGCTGGAGGCCGTGGACGACACCGTCCGCAGCGCGCTGGTGGACACCGTGCGGCTGGTCGGCGTCAGGCGCGGACCGGGGCGGAGCGCGCAGCGGGACTGGCAGCTGACCTGGCACGCGGACGGCAACGCCCAGGGGTCCGGGACGTTTCCGGGCGGACGCGGCCTGCGCCGGCACCAGCGGGACCGGGACGCCTGGCGGCGGATGAACGCGGCGTGCGAGCGGATCGCCCGCGGCGAGGAGCCCGACCTGCCGCGCGGCACGCAGGTGACGGTCGGACGGGCCTGGTTCCCTCAGGCGTGACCCCGGCGGCCCGGTCGGGCGGGACGGCGGCTCAGAGCCCGCCGTGCACCCAGACCCCGCCGACGGCGGTGGCGACGACCTCGATGTCCCCGATCTGCTCGGCCGGCACCTCCAGGGGGCTGGCGCCGAGCAGCACGAAGTCGGCGAGCTGGCCGGGGCGGATCTGGCCCTTGCGGCCGCCCCAGCCGGTGGCCACGGCCGAGCCCACGGTGTAGGCGTGCAGGGCCTCGGCGGCGGTGATGCGGTCGGCCGGGGAGAACTCACGGCCTGCGAAGGACCGGCGGAGCACGAAGTCCTGCATCACGCGCAGCGGGGCACCGTGGGTGACGGGGCGGTCGGAGGAGCCGGGCAGGACCATGCCGGCGTCCAGCAGGCGCTTGGCCGGGTAGGACAGCCTCGCCCGCTCCGCGCCGAGTCGCTCCTCCTCGCCCTCGCCGAATGCGGCGATGAAGTTCGGCTGGGTGGCCAGCACGATCCCCAGCCGGGCCATGTCCCGGATCTGGTCGTCCCGGACCACGCCGCCGTGCTCGATCCGGTGCGGTATGCGGGGACGGCCGTAGGACAGCTGCGCCTCCTCGATCGTCTCGATCGCGAAGTCCACGGCGGCGTCCCCCAGGGCGTGCAGCGCCAGGGACCAGCCGGCCGCGGCGGCCGCCAGTGTGGAAGCCCGCATGTGCGCGGCGTCCTGCTGCAGGTAGCCGTACACGTGGTGGCAGTGCTCGTACTCCTGCGTCATGGCGGCGGTGCGGCTCATGATCGAGCCGTCCGCGAAGACCTTCGCCGGGCCGACCTGCAGCCACTCGTCGCCCAGGCCCGTGCGCAGGCCGGCGTCCAGGGTGACGCGTTCGCCGTCGTCGGCATGGCCGGCCACCGGGTGCAGGGCATCCAGCGTGACCATGGCCTGGAAGCGGGTCTTGAGCATGCCGGCGTCCCTGGCCCGCTGGTAGGCCCCGAACTCCAGGGGGCTGTGGCCGATCCAGCCGCCGGCCACACCGGCGTCCGTGACGGAGGTGAGCCCGTCGGCCGCATACGCCGCGGACGCCCGTTCGAGCGCGTCGGCGATCGACGTGTCCGATTCCGGCTGGAGCAGCCGGTTCACGGAGGACATGGCGGTCTCCTTGAGCACGCCGGTGGGCCGTCCGCCCGCGTCCGTGACGATCTCGCCGCCCTCGGGCTGCCGATGGATCCCCTCGGGGATGCCGGCCATGAACAGCACGGCGGAGTTGACGGTGTAGGCGTGGCCGTGGCTGTGGCGCAGCAGCACCGGACGACCCTTCGCCGCCGCGTCCAGGCCGTCGCGCTCCGGCTCGGGACCGGTCAGCTCGTCCGGGTTGTAGCCGGTGCACACCACCCACAGGCCCGGATCCAGCTGCGCGGCCCGCTCCTCGATGGCCGCGTAGACGGCGTCCGCGCTCTGAAGGCCCTCGAGGTCCAGCTCCAGCAGGGACTGGCCGAACCAGACGGAGTGTGCGTGGGCGTCGTTGAACCCGGGGGTGATGACCTGTCCGCCCGCGTCCACGCGGACCGCCGCGTCCAGGCCCTCGATGCGCTCGTCCACGCCCACGAACACGCCGTTCCACACGCCGAGCCTCGTGGCGGTGGGGCGGTGGAAGTCGCCGGTGATGATCCGGGCGTTCTCCACGATCAGGTCCAGCTGCATGCCTCGGCGGTCCCTTCCGTGTCCGTGCTGTCGGGTGAGCCACCAGTGTCCCCCATGCGTGCGCGCCACGCCTCCCGGCCCGCGTCGGCCGCTTCCCGACGACGGCCGCGCACCGCAGCCTGGGACGTCGCCCTGGCGGCGCCCCCGTACGCTCGAGCCATGACCTCTCCGCGGATCCTGCCTGCCGACCATCCCGACGTCGCCGCCCTGACCGCCGAGGGCTGGACGGTGGCGCAGGAGTCCTGGGCCGCCCGGGCGGAGGCCACGGACGAGGCGCGGCGACGCTGGGAGGAGGCGGCCGCCGTCGTGAAGGAGTTGGGCGCGTTCCGGCAGCTGACCTCGGACGACGTGCCCGCGGCCCTGGCCCTGGACGCCGCCACCGCCGGTGACTATCCGGGCGGGCCGGCCACCGCGCATGCCCCCATGACCGCCGAGTCGGCCCGGCCGACCGATGTCCGCCGCGCGTTCGGTCTCTTCGCCGCGGACGGGGCGCTGACGGCCATGACCTACGTGGACCTCGAGGGGCCGGTGGCGGAGGTCGACTTCACCGTGGTCCGTGCGGACCTGCGCGGGCACGGGCTCGGCACGGCCCTCAAGGCCGCCTCGATGCTCGCCCTCGCCTTCCCCGCGTCCCCCGACGAGGGCCCCTCGCCTGCCGTGACCGTCTTCCGCACCGGAGGGGCAGCCGAGAACGCCGCGATCCGGCGCGCCTCCGAGCGGCTCGGGTTCCTGGTGGACGAGCGGTGGCTGACGCTGGCGGCGCCCACCGGGGACCCGGGCTGAGGGCCCGGCCGCCCTGGCGTCAGTGCTGGAGCGCCGGGTGCAGGTCCTTCATGCGGAACCTGCGGCGCCGGTGGACCACCAGCATGTCCAGGGCCAGGGCGGCGGCCCCGATCACCAGCAGCACGGTCCACGCCGTCCAGAAGTGCTGCTCGGATCCGCCGGAGATCGCGACCCGGAACGCCTCGATCGAGTAGGTCATGGGCATGAACGGGTGCAGCGCCTGGAAGAAGCCCGGCAGCACCGCCGACGGATAGGTTCCGCCGGTGGAGGCCAGCTGCAGGATCAGCAGGACCAGCAGCACAGCGGAACCGGGCGTGCCCAGCGCGTTCTGGATCAGATGCGCGATGAGGGAGAACGTCGCGGCCACCAGGAGCGTGAGCGCCACCGCCCGCACGGGATGCACCGGCTCCAGGCCCAGGGGCATCGTGGCGCCCAGCATCACCAGGCTGCCGACCATCGCCACCAGGCCCACCGGCAGCCACGCCGCGAGCGTCAGGGCCAGCGGGTTCCGGCGTCCGGCCAGCAGCCGGGCGCTCACCGGACGCATGATGTTGAAGGCGGCGATGCCGAACACCCACAGGGCGATGGAGAAGAACATCGGCGCCATGCCGCGGCCGTACACCTCGGCGGAGTGCTCCACATCCATGTTCGCCTTGACCGGACGGGACATCACGAGCGACGCTTCGTCCCGCTCGGCCTCGGTCAGCGCAGGGATCTGCTCGACGCCGTCCTTGAGCTCTGTGGCGAGCTGACCGGCACCGTCCTCGAGCTCGTTCAGCCCCGAACGCAGTGACGAGGAGCCGTCCTTGAGCTCGCCGATGCCGCTGTCCAGCTCCGTGGCTCCGGACTGCAGCTGCGTGGCGCCGTCCTCCAGCTGATGGGCGCCGTCGGCCAACGAGGCGTTGCCCTCGACGAGTTCGTCCGCACCGCCCTTGAGCTCGCCGAGCCCACTCTGCAGCGACCCGGCACCGTCCTGGAGGGCCCCCAGGCCCTGGTCGAGCTCGGTGGCACCCGCGCCGAGCTGCTCGAGGCCGTCCGCGAACCGTCCGGCCCCGTCCGCCAGGGTGTCGGCGCCGGTCTTGGCCTCTCCGATGCCGCCCTGCAGGGTCTGTGCGCCGTCGGCCACGGCGTGGGCGCCGTTGTTGAGGTCCGTGAGGTCCTTCTTGGCCTGCGCGGCCGCATTCTCGCCGACGAGGGTCTGCACACGCTCGTCGGCGGCCGCGGACAGGCCCGCGACCTCCTGCACCCGGTCATTGACCTCGGTGACGCGCTCGTCTGCGCCCACGAGCGCCTTCTGCAGCGCGGCGTACTGCTCCGACTCCGCGAGGTCGGGGTCCTCCTCGCCGAGCTCGGCCAGGGCGGCCTGGGCCTCGGCGATGCGCGCCGACGCGCCCTCCTCGCCCTTCCCGGAGGCCGCGCCCACGCGCTGCACGCCCTCGTCCACGGCCGCGACATCGGCGGCCACGGCCTCCTGGCGCTCGATCACGGTGTTCAGGCGGGGCACCACGGTGTCATGGAGCTTCTGGGTGCCGTCGGCCACCTGGGAGGCGCCGTCGGCGAGCTCGGCCGAACCGGTCTGCAGCTGGCCCAGGCCGTCAGACAGGTCCTGGGCTCCCGACCGCAGGGTGGGGGCCTTCTCGGCGAGCTCACCGGCACCGGAGGCCAGCTTCTGGGAGCCTTCCCGGGCCTCGCCCAGACCGGAGCTCAGCTGCGTGGCACCGTCCTGGGCCTGGGAGACTCCGTCCGAGAGCTGGACCGCGCCGGCGGAGGCCTGGTCGGCACCGTCGGCGAGCTCCCCGGCGCCCGAGGCCAGCTCTCCGGCGCCCGAGGCCAGCTGGGACGAGCCGTCCTTGGCGTCGGCGAGGCCTTCGTCGAGCTGGGCGGCACCCTGCCGTGCCGAGGTGGTGCCCTCCTTCAGCTCCCCGGCACCGTCGGCGGCCTCGGACATGCCGCCGCGCAGCTCGTTCAGGTTGTCGAACACGGCTTCGAAGTACGCCTCGATCGCGGACCGGTTCACCGCCGCCTCCACCTTCGCCTCACTCGACGCGGTGACGGAGCCGATCACGAAGCCGTTCGCATCGTCACGGCGCAGGGTGATCTCGGCCTGCTGCGGCGTCCCGCCCCCGTCGGGGCTGATGAGGTTGCTGCTGAGGTCGGAGGGGATCTCGAGGATGAGGTAGTAGCGCCCGTCGCGCAGGCCCTCCTCGGCCTCCTCACGGGTGGTCTCATGCCAGTCGAAGTCGTTGTCCTCCACCAGCTTCTCGGTCATGTCCGCGCCGGTGGTGAGGGTGGTGTCCTCGTGCTTGACCGGCTTGTCCTCGTTCACGATGGCCACCGGAAGACGGTCCAGCTTCCCGTAGGGGTCCCAGTTCGCGGACAGGTAGAGGGCGCCGTAGAGCGCGGGCACGAGGACGACGAAGATCAGGGCGAGCAGCGGCAGGCCGCGGCGGAATCGACGGAGTTCGTAGCGGAACAGCATCAGTTCTCCCGGAAAGAGTGCAGGGTGAGGATCACGGCGTCGCGCGGGGTGGGCGCGGAGCCCACGGCACTCACGGCGAACGAGTGCCCGTGGTCCTTGAGGATGTCCATGGCGGAGTAGAGGTGGGTCAGCTCGTCCACGGTCAGGGACGCGTCCACGTCGTCGAAGGTGACGAGCCGGGACGGGCGCAGACAGGCCAGCAGCGCGGCGATCAGCGCCCGGGTCAGCGCAGAGAGCTCCCCCACCTCTGCGTCGGAGTCCACTCCCAGCCCGACGGCCTCGGCGAGGAGGGCGAAACGCTCCCTGCCTGCCCGACGCCGGACGCCGTCCAGCAGGCAGCGCTCGTCCACCGCCTCGCGCACGGTGAGTGCCGGCTCGAGCTCCACCAGGTCCGTGACACGGGCGACGGCGGTGAGGGCGCGCAGCGCGTGGGGATGCCGGGACGCGTCGATCTCCGGCCGGTAGGCCCGTGCGGCGGGACGCTCCGCGCTGTCCAGCGCGACGTCCACGGGACCTCCGGTGAGGACGAGGTCCCCGCTCACGCCGTCGAGTCGGCCGGTCAGGGCCAGCAGCAGGGCCGAGCGGCCGGTGCCCTGTGAGCCGAGCACGGCCAGATGGGTCTGCGGCGGCAGCACCAGGTCCACCGGGCCGAAGACGGGCCCCCGGACGGTGCGCAGGGTCAGCTCCTGGGCCACCAGGGTGGACAGGGGCAGATCGTCTCGAGAGGAGTCGGAGGGCGGGGAGCCGGCGGCTGTCTCGGTGTCAGTGTGCATGGGGACGGGATCCTCTTTGCCAGGTCGAGGCAGATTCAATACCATCGGCATTCAGTACCAACGGTATTCAATACCATCGGAATCGAAAGGCTAGCATGGCCACCCGACCCCGCCGTGAAGACGTCCGCGCGGCCATCCTGGAGCAGGCTGCACGGTCGTTCGAGCAGGACGGCTACGCCCGGTCCTCCCTCGCCCGCATCGCCGCGCAGGCCGGGTACACCAAGGGGGCCGTGTACTCCAGCTTCACAGGGAAGCCGGACCTGTTCGCCTCGGCCTGTGCATCCCAGTTCGAGAATGTCACGGTGAAGGCCATGGCGGGAATGGCCGACGCCCTGGACGACCCCGGCATGCCTCGTGACGCGCTGGTGGAGCGCATGGCGGACGCCCTGACGGACATCGTGCTGACGACCTCCGGAGCCTGGGCCTCGCTCCTCCACGAGTTCCAGGCGGCGGGTCTGCGGGAACCCACCGTGGGCGCCGCCTACCGGGACCTGACCACCCGGCGCCGTGACTTCCTCGCCGACCTGATCCGCAGGCACCGCGCCCTCGAGAACGTCCCCGCCGCCCAGATCACGCACTCGGCGGGCCTGCTGCTGATGCTCATGCACACCCTGACGGTGGAGCGCCGTCTCGCGCCGGACAGTCTGCAGCCGGAGGACGTGCGGCACGCCCTGGCGGCAGCCGTGGACTTCCTGCTCCCCTGAGCGAGGCGGACGGAGAGTCGGCCGCCGCATGGTGCGCGGCCGTCGTCGGGAACCCGCGCCCCCGGCGCAAGGGTTCAGCGTGCCGACGGCCGGCATGCGCTCACCTGCCAGGGCCGCCGTCCGGTCCGGCAGCAACGGCGGGACGGTCTCGTCCCGTCGGACGCTGCTGCAGCGGACCCGCCTGCGGCGCGCGGGTCCTCCCGGGTCCGGCGAGCGCGGCGGCGGCCACGGCACCGCACGTGCCGACCACGGTGAGGACGGTGATCTGCGCCCCGCCGGTCGGAGCGAGGGCGTCCACCACCACAGAGCCGAGCAGATTGCCGGAGACCAGCCCGAGGGTGGCGGTGAAGACACCGACCCGGGGCACGAGGATCGCACTCAAGCCGATGAACACGCACCCCAGCGGCCCGCCGAGGTAGAGCCACCACTGGGGGACCAACCCGCCGTGGACGCCTGCGGCCGCCGCCTGCACAACGAGCACCAGGCCGATCACGCCCGCGCCGACCAGGAAGTTGATCAGTGTGGCCGGCAGCACGGATCCGTAGGCGGCGGCCTGCCGGGCGTTGAGGACCTGCTGCCCGCTGGTGGCGAGGCCGATCAGCAGGGGGATCGCAGCGAGCAGGAGCCAGCCGGGGCCGAGCCTGCCGGCCTCCCCCAGCCGGGGCCAGACCACCAGCACAACGGCGGCCACGGCCAGCGCCGCCCCCAGCACCCGGCGGGCGGTGAGCGGCCGGACGCCGGCAGGGCTCCACCCCAGCCGGTCCACGAGGATCCCGCCGATCAGCTGGCCGGTGACCAGGGCGACCGTGAACACGGCGACGCCGATGGTCCCGATGGACCCGGACTGTGCCAGAACCACGCAGGCGCCTGCCGTCCCGGCCACGAAGTGCCAGGGGCGCACCTGCCCGGACCGCAGCGCCGCAGGCACCCGGGCCAGAGCGCGCCGGCCGCGTCCGGTGAGGACGGTGACGGCCAGGATCACCAGGAAGCCTGCGGTGAAGGAGGCGAAGGAGGCCAACACCGGCTCCCCCGACTCCGCCGCGAACTGCGCGTTGAGCCGCCCCTGCACGGGCATCGTCCCCCCGGCCACGACCGCCGTCGCGAAGAACAGCGCCAGTCGCGCGGCGGGGGTCGGGCGGGTCATGGGTCACAGGGTAGGACCCTCCGCCACGAGCTGTCAGGCGGCGTCCTCCGGCCGCAGGTCAGTCCCGGGCGCGGGCCTGCTCCACGATCCCGCGCAACAGGCTGCGGTTCGCGCTGCCGGAGAAGACCGTGGCGGCCGCGCCGGCGATCCGGCCCATACGCCCGATGCCGCGCACGCCGCGGGTCAGGGTGAGCAGGGTGCCCCCGTCGGCCGGGGTGATCAGCACGTGCAGGTAGGAGCCGCGCTCGTCCGTGTCCCCCTGGTCGGGCTTGGCGCCGCCGGGCCAGAACATCTGCCAGGCGACCTCCCGGGCCTCACCGACCTGTGCGTCGCGGACGCGGCGGTACTCGTGTTCACGCCCCTTGCGCGTGACGCTGAGCAGCCCCGGCGCCACGAGGACATCGTCCATCCCCGGCATCAGCAGCGGCTTCATGGACTCCTCTGCCACGACGACGTCCCGCACCCGCTCCGGGGACAGCGGCACCCAGCGCTCGGCTCCGCGGGTGGTCTCCTCCAGGCCGTCGAGCAGGCCCGGGATCGGGGCGGCCGGAAAGTTGTCCTCGGCCTGGTCCTCGCCGACCGGCGGGAGCGCGGCACGCAGGGCGTGCAGGTCCGCCCCGGCAGCGCGCAGCGCGGCGGCCGGGCGGCGTGAGGGGTGGTCCATGAGGTCGGCGAACATCCCGGCCGGGGTGCCGGCGGCCTTCTCCAGGAAGCGTGCGGTCTCCGCGTCCAGCCGGAAGGAGCGCTTCGGGTCCAGGCGGCCGGGGACGGCCACCGGTTCACCGGCCGGCGGCAGGGTGATGCCCAAGGCAGACAGGTCCGCAGCGTCGCGGTCGCGGATGCCGGCACGCAGGGACTCGGCGGTCAGCCCCTGGGCGGCGAGCGCCTGCCCCACGGGCCCGCCGATCTGCGCGAAGGCCACGAGCAGGTCGTCCAGGGAGACGGCGCCCCGGCCGGCGGCGTCGGCCTCGAGGTGGGCGGAGCCGGCGATGTCCTGCGCGGCCGCAAGGGTGCGGGCGATCGCGGCGGGCTTCGCGGCGAGGTGTTCGGTCAGGGTGCTGACGGCGTCGGTCACACGGGTCATCGGGTCTCCGTCCTTCGGGGTCGGCGCAGCTCGGTGCTGACGCGGCGGCTGAACTTCTTGTGGGCTGCCTGGCGGGTGACCCCGAGCGCGGCGGCGATCTCGGGCCAGCCGAGGCCGGCGGCGAGCGCCGCCTCGACCTGCTTGAGTTCGAGCTCGTCTGCGAGGCGGCGCAGGGCGGCCACTGCCCGCAGTCCCCGCTGCGGGTCGGCCACATCGGCGGCCACGGCGGCCAGGTCCGTCCGGCTGACGGGGTCCGCCGGTGTGGGGTCGGGGTGTCCTGAGGTGGGCATGCGTCAACTATGGTTGACGTGCGGGCGAGTTGTCAACCTCGGTTGCTCGATGGCCCTGCCTCCCTGCACGGACCGCCCTCGCACGTCCCTCCCCCTTGCGCCGAGCCATGCGCCCCCCGCGCCGAACCAGAAGAATCGGCCCCTTCGCGCACCCCTGAAGGGGCCGAAGTCTCTGGTTCGGCACTCGGGGGTGGGCTGACACGTCCGCCGCCACCACCGGGCGAGTGGAAGACTGGACCCGTCCTTCACCGTCCATCCGAAAGGGTCCACCGATGCCCGTCTCCCTGTCACACCGCGCCCTGGCCGGCACCGCCGCCGCACTGCTCGCCGCCGTCGGGATCGGACTCGGCCTCCACTCGGTGACCTCGGACCTGCAGGGCAACCCGGGCTCGGTGCGGGCCGCCGCCGGCGCCACGGAGGACACCTCCCCGAACTTCATCGAGCGCCGGGACCCGAAGGACCCGCTCGCCCTGGGCCGCGTGGACGCCCCCGTGGTGCTCGTGGCGTTCGGCGACTACCAGTGCGGCCACTGCGCCTCGTGGTCCACGGACACCATGACGGCGCTGCAGAAGCACGTGGAGGACGGCACCCTGCGCATCGAGTGGCGTGACCTCAACATCTTCGGGAAGGACTCCGCCCGCGCCGCTCGCGCCGCCTGGGCCGCAGGCCGGCAGGACCGCTTCCTGGACTACCACCACGCCCTGTTCGCGGACGGCCACCCGCGCTCTGCCGATCAGCTCAGCGAGGAGGCACTCGTGGACCTCGCCGACGAGCTCGGCCTGGACACCGAGCGGTTCTCCGCGGACATGGACTCCGCGGACGCGAAGGAGGCCATCGCCCAGAACCAGCAGCTCGGCTACGCCCTCGGCGCCTCCTCCACTCCCGCCTTCATGCTGGACCGCAAGCCGATGCTCGGCGACCAGCCGGCGGAGGTGTTCGAGCGCGGCATCCAGCGGGCCCTGGCCGGGCAGGAGTCCGAGGACTCGGCCGACGGCGACGGCGCCGGTGAGGACGCGCCCCGCGAGGGGACCACCTCAGACCCCACCGGCTCGACCATCTGAGGCCTGCGGCCCGGAACCCGGCGAACACCACCCCCCACCACACAGGAGGGCGGGCGCCCCGACGATCCCCATGGATCCTCGGGACGCCCGCCCTCGCCCTGCGTCGGCATGCGGCGCCTGCGCACCGCCGCCGGCGTGTCAGCCGTTGAGGCGATCGCCCGTCTCGGCGTGGAACAGGTGCACGCGCTCCATCTGCGGGGCCACGCGGATGCGGGCGCCCTTCTCCGGGGCGGTGTAGCCGACGGTGCGCAGGGTGATGATGCGCTCCTCGCCGTCGATGTCCGTGTGGCCGTAGACGTAGGCGTCGGCGCCGAGCTCCTCCACGGTGTCCACCTCGACCTCGAGGCCCGCGCCGTCGGTGATCTCGAGGTTCTCGGGGCGCACGCCGAGGTCCAGGCTCTCGCCCGCCTTCGCCAGCACGTCGCGCTCCACGGGCAGCACGGTGTTGCCCACGTGCAGGCCGTCGGCGGAGGTCTTCACGCGGAAGATGTTCATGGCCGGGGAGCCGATGAACCCGGCGACGAACACGTTCCTCGGCTTCTCGTAGAGGTTGCGCGGGGTGTCCACCTGCTGCAGCAGGCCGTCCTTGAGCACGGCCACGCGGTCGCCCATGGTCATGGCCTCGGTCTGGTCGTGGGTGACGTACACGGTGGTGGTGCCGAGGCGGCGGGTGAGCTGGGCGATCTGGGCGCGGGTCTGCACGCGGAGCTTGGCGTCCAGGTTGGACAGCGGCTCGTCCATGAGGAAGACCTGCGGGTTGCGGACGATCGCGCGGCCCATGGCCACGCGCTGGCGCTGGCCGCCGGAGAGGGCCTTGGGCTTGCGGTCGAGGAACTGCTCGAGGTCGAGGAGCTTGGCGGCCTCCTCCACGCGCTGGCGACGCTCGGCGGCGGGGACGCCGGCGATCTTGAGGGCAAAGCCCATGTTGTCCGCCACGGTCATGTGCGGGTAGAGCGCGTAGTTCTGGAACACCATCGCGATGTCGCGATCCTTGGGCTCCACGTCGGTGACGTCGCGGTCGCCGATGAACACGCGGCCCTTGGTGAGCGGCTCGAGGCCGGCGAGCATGCGCAGGGAGGTGGACTTGCCGCAGCCGGAGGGGCCGACGAGCACGAGGAACTCGCCGTCGGCGATCTCGAGGTCGAGCCCGTCCACGGAGGGGCGCGGGGCGTTGGGGTACTGGCAGGTGGCGGACTTGAACGTCACGGAGGCCATGGTGGGTGTCCTTTCACGGGCAGGCACGTGCCCGACGATCCGTAGTGAAAGAGGGGGGTGGTTCCGCTGTGCGCGTCGGCGTCAGCCGGCGGCGGAGATCCTTCCCGACGACGGCACGTCCGTCCTCGGGACGCCCGGCGGTGCCGCTGTGCTCGCCCGGGGTCGGACGGCGAGGTGCTGCAGGATCTGCCGGGGTGCGGGGTTGCCCTTGCGGGCCTCGACGATGAGCCGGACCGCGCGGCGGCCCTGCTCTCGCGGAGACTGGTCGACGGTGGAGATGCCCAGGCGGGCGCCGTCGGGGTGGCCGTCGATGCCCATGACGGAGACGTCGCCGGGCACGGAGAGGCCGAGGGAGAGCGCGGCGGTGTAGGCGCCGATCGCCATCTCGTCCGAGATGCAGAGGATGGCGGTGGGGCGCGGGCCTGGCCGGGAGAGGAGCTCGCGGACGGTGTGGAAGGCGCCGCCGGTGGTGAAGTCGGCCTCCACCATCCACTCGTCCGGGACCTGCACGCCGACCGCGGCCATGGCCTGCAGGAAGCCGCGGGTGCGCTCGGTGGAGACCTGGAACTCGACGTCCTCGGGCACGCGGCCGAGGTAGGCGACGTCCCGGTGGCCGAGGGCGGTGAGGTGCTCGGTGGCCAGGGTGGCTGCCCGGAAGTGGTCCACCTGGAGGGCGGTGAACCACTCGGGCAGCTGGGCGCGGGACTCCACGCGGCCGCCGAGAGCCACCACGGGCCGGCCCATGCGCTCCATGCCGGCGAGCTCGAAGGGGCTGAGCTTGAAGGAGATGGTCACCAGCCCGTCCAGGCGGCCGCGGCGGAGCAGGTCCGTGAAGATCGTGGAGCGGCGCTCGGCGGACAGGCCGGCGTCGTAGAGGGTGAGGTCCAGGCCGTGGGCCATGAGCTCCTGGGCGGCGCCCTCGAGGGCGGCGGAGAAGAACCAGCGGTCCACGGTGGGGACCACGAGCCCGATGCTGCGGGTGCGGCCGGAAGCCAGCGACGCGGCGGAGGCGTGGGCGACGTACCCGAGGGACTCGGCGGCGGCCAGGACCTTGACGCGCGTGGAGTCGGCGACCGGCCCGGAGCCGCTGAGGGCGCGCGAGGCGGTCGCAGTGGAGACGCCGGCCATGCGCGCGACGTCCTTGATGCCGGCCATGGTGGTCTCTGTTCTGCAGCGGGCGCCGCTGCTCATCGGCGTGATGGGGACGAGCGACATCCTAGGCGCACCGCATGAGATTATGAAAGCGGTTCCACCGGCCGTTTCAGTGCCCGACATACCGCATCACCCACGGAGAGGCCCGCGTTCATGCCGATTCCAGCGAATGTGTGGAATATCTCAGTGGAAGCGTTTACACTCAGTGACGCCGAGGTCCTCGTCCGACCGCACCCGCACTGTGCAGCAGGCCTGACGCGGACCCGGCGGACCACGGCTGCAACGGCGCAGCGGCCCCATGGCCGCCCACCCGGGCAGCACCCCCCCACGAGGTCCCCCTGAACCCCGAAAGGCAGGCCATGGCCGCGAACAGCTCCCGCGACGTCTCCCGTCGCGCATTCACCCTCTCCATGTCGGGCGCGATCGCCGCGTTCGCCCTCACCGCCTGCGGCGGCTCCGGCTCGAACTCCGGTTCGTCGTCCTCCGCCACCGGCTCGGCCGGCGGCTCGTCCTCCTCCGAGGACCTGACCAAGGGCGGCGCCACCACCATCACCATGTGGGTGGACCAGAACCGCCAGAAGCCGCTCGAGGCCGTGGCGAAGAAGTTCAAGGAGGAGAAGGGCATCACCGTCAAGCTCGTCGTGAAGGACAACTCCTCCATGCGCGACGACTTCATCACCCAGGCCCCCACCGGCAAGGGCCCGGACGTGATCGTCGGCGCCCACGACTGGATCGGCGCCCTCGTTCAGAACGGCGTCGTGGAGCCGCTCGAGCTCGGCGACAAGTCCGGCGACTTCTCCGAGGCCGCCGTGGCCGCGGTGACCTACGACGGCAAGACCTGGGGCGTGCCCTACTCCGTCGAGAACATCGCCCTGCTGCGCAACACCGAGCTCGTGGACTCCACCCCGGAGAAGTTCGACGACATGGTCAAGAAGGGCCAGGAGGTCGTGGACTCCGGCAAGGCCAAGTACGGCTTCGTCGTGGGCCTGGACCCGGTGGCCGGCGACCCGTACCACCTGTACCCGTTCCAGACCTCCATGGGCGCTCCGGTGTTCGAGCAGAAGGAGGACGGCTCCTACGACGCCTCCCAGGTCGCCATGGGCGGCGAGAAGGGCGAGGCCTTCGCCAAGAAGCTCGCCGAGCACGGCCCGAAGGGCACCGGCGCCTTCAACCCGAACATGACCGGCGACATCGCCAAGGAGCAGTTCTTCAAGGGCCAGGCCGCCTACTTCCTGACCGGCCCGTGGAACGTCGAGGACGCCGAGAAGGCGGGCATCGACTTCGCCGTGGAGCCGATCCCGGCCATGGGCGACCAGGACGCGCAGCCGTTCATCGGCGTCAACGCCTTCTTCGTCTCCTCCGAGTCGAAGAACAAGCTCGCCGCCAACGAGTTCGTCATCAACTACCTGTCCTCCGAGCAGGCCCAGGACGCCCTCTACACCGAGGGCAAGCGCGCCCCGGCCCTCACCGCCTCCTTCGACAAGGCGGCGAAGGACGAAGTCGTGAAGGCCTTCGGCGAGATCGGCAAGAACGGCGTCCCCATGCCGGCCGACCCGGAGATGGGCGCGGTCTGGGAGTTCTGGGGCGGCACCGAGATGCGCGTCATCAAGGGCGAGGCCGACCCGGCCGCCGACTGGAAGAAGATGGTGTCCAACATCGAGGGCAAGATCAAGAAGTGATCTGAGCCGTCCGCACCGTGCGCCGTCCGGATCCGTCCGGGCGGCGCACGGTGCCACCGACGCAGCCCCGCGGCACAGCGGGGACCACCGCACCATGAGGCAGGCCTTCGGGCCGGATGAGGGACCATGAGCTCGTCTTCCACCGCGCCGGAGACCACCGGCGCGCAGGCCGGGGACACCGGCACCGCACCACGCCGCCGTCGCGGCCTCGGCGGAGAGCGCCGCGGGCCGGACGGCCTGCTCGGCACGCTGTCCAAGATCGTCCTCCTCGGACTGGTGGACGCGTTCGCCGTCTACGTGATGTTCCAGCTGGTCGCGATGGGCGACTGGCTGGTCTTCGGCGTCACGCTGGCCGTGACCGTCCTGATCAACTGGATCTACCTGCGCCGCGGCGGCCTGCCCGCCAAGTACCTGGCGCCGGGCGTCTTCTTCCTGGCGCTGTTCCAGGTGTTCGTGGTCGTGTACTCCTCCTACATCGCGTTCACCAACTACGGCGGCGGCCACATCTCGGACAAGGACCACGCGATCGCCGCGATCCAGCGCGAGGAGTCCACCCGCGTGGAGGGCTCTCCGACCTACCCGGTCACCGTCCTGGAGAAGGACGGCGAGCTGTACATGCTCACCGAGCGCAACGGCGAGGCCGTGGTCGGCAACGCGGAGCACCCGCTCGAGTCGGTCGACGCCGCGATGGAGGGCGACCGCCCGATCTCCGTGGACGGCTACCAGACCCTGCAGTTCGCGGACCTGCTCTCCCGCCAGGACGAGATGTCCTCCCTGAAGGTCCCGGTCTCTGACAACCCGGAGGACGGCACCCTGGAGACCAGCGACGGCTCGGTCGCCTACGCCTACATCCCCACCTACGACTACGACGAGGCCGCGGACACCTTCACGAACCGGGAGACCGGGGACGTGTTCCGGGACAACGGCCAGGGCAAGTACGCCAACGACTCCGGCGAGGAGCTGCGCAACGGCTGGCGCGTGTTCGTGGGCTTCGACAACTTCGCGAAGACCGTCACGGACCCGGACCTGCGCGACCCGCTGATCCGCGTCACCGTCTGGACCTTCGCGTTCGCCTTCCTGTCCGTGCTCACCACGTTCGTGCTGGGCCTGCTGCTGGCGATCACCTTCAACAAGGCGTCGCTGCGCGGCAAGAAGGTCTACCGCGTGATGATGATCCTGCCGTACGCGTTCCCGGCGTTCCTGTCCGGCCTCGTGTGGTCCGGCCTGCTGAACCCGGAGTTCGGCTTCGTCAACGCGACCCTCTTCGGCGGGGCGCACATCGAGTGGCTCACGGACCCGTGGCTCGCGAAGTTCTCGGTGCTCCTGGTGAACCTCTGGCTCGGCTTCCCGTACATGTTCCTGGTGACCACCGGCGCGCTGCAGTCCCTGCCGGAGGACGTGGACGAGGCCGCGAAGATGGACGGCGCCGGCGCCTGGCGCATCTTCCGCTCGATCAAGCTGCCGCTGCTGCTCGTCTCGGTGGCCCCGCTGCTGATCTCGTCCTTCGCGTTCAACTTCAACAACTTCAACATCATCTACATGCTGACCGGCGGCGGCCCGCAGTTCCCGGACGCGTCCGGCAACATCGGCGCCACGGACATCCTCATCACGGTGGTCTACAAGACGGCGTTCTCCGGCACGGGCATCGACTACGGCCTGGCCTCGGCACTGTCGATCGTGATCTTCCTGATCGTGGCCACCATCTCGGCGATCAGCTTCAACCGCACCAAGGCCCTGGAGGAGATCGACTCGTGAGCACCGCATCGACCCCTCAGGGGACCCCGCGCCCGGGCGAGCCGACCGTGCCCGCCGGCCCGTCGCCGTCGGGAATGGCCGCGGCCCTGGCCGCGCAGGAGAAGGATCCGATCCGCTGGGAGGAGACGGACGGCCCCTCGGGCTCGCGCCGCTCCTTCGGCAAGTGGTTCAAGGAGAACGGCTGGCGCCACATCGTGGGCGTCCTGGCCTCCGCGTTCTCCCTGTTCCCGCTGCTCTACGTGCTCTCGGCGTCCTTCGACCCGACCGGCACCATGGCGTCCTCGAACAGCCTGTTCAGCTCGTTCTCCCTGCAGAACTACGTGGACCTGTTCAACGACGAGGCCCGCCCCTACGCCAAGTGGTTCATGAACACGATGATCATCGGCATCGTGACCTCGGTGTCCACCGTGTTCCTCGGCGCCCTGGCCGCCTACGCGTTCTCCCGCATGCGCTTCGCCGGCCGTCGCGTGGGCCTGCTGACGCTGCTGCTGGTGCAGATGTTCCCGCAGCTGCTGGCCGTGGTGGCGATCTTCCTGCTGCTGACCTACATCGGGGACATCGTCCCGGTGCTGGGCATCGGCTCCCAGCTCGGCCTGATCCTGGTGTACCTGGGCGGCGCGCTGGGCGTGAACACGTATCTGATGTACGGCTTCTTCAACACCATCCCGCAGTCCCTGGACGAGGCGGCGAAGCTGGACGGCGCCTCCCACGTGCAGATCTTCTTCCAGATCATCCTGCGCCTGGTGACCCCCATCCTCGCGGTGGTGGCGCTGCTGTCCTTCATATCCACGGTGTCCGAGTTCGTGATCGCCTCCGTGGTGCTGACGGACCCGGGCACGCAGACCCTGGCCGTGGGCCTGTTCGGCTACGTGTCCGAGACCCGCTCCGAGAACTGGGGCGTGTTCGCCGCCGGCGCCGTGCTCGCGGCGCTCCCCGTGATGGCGCTGTTCCTGTTCCTGCAGAAGTACATCGTGTCCGGCCTGACCGCCGGCGGCGTGAAGGGCTGATCCCCCGGCCCCTCCGCGCACCCATCCTGCACCTCTCACGACGGCGAGCGGGCAGGCGATCCCCTGAGGACCGCCTGCCCGCTCGCTGCGTTCCGGGGCTGTCCGAGGGGGTGTTCGGGGTGCCGGGGTCCGGGCTGCGGGCGCCGGGGCGTCGGGCGACGGCCTGGGCGATCGTGTCTTCCCGACCCCCGGCAGCCCGGAGAGCACGATGAGGACGCCGCGCCGGAGGTGAGGGACTCCGCGGACGGCGAGGGGGCCGTCGTCGGGAAGGAGGAGGCGTGGGGACGCATCCCCCGATCCTGTCATCACCCCTGCGCCGAACCAGAGGGAGTGGGCACTTCCCGGCCCCGCGAAGTGTGCGATTCCTCTGGTTCGGCGCGCCACATCTTCTGGCTCGGCGCCTCCCGTGGACCTTCGTCCTCTCTTTCACGTGGGCGGCTGTCCAGAATGCGGACCTGCCGCTACTGTGTTGCCGACCCATCCCACATGTGACCGCCATCACCCCCTGGCGGCCGGCACACGAGAGGCGGACGCCACCACCATGACGATCTTCCCTGCGCCCACCGAGGACGAGACCACCGGCGAGCGCCCGGTCACGATCTTCGGCCCTGACTTCCCGTTCGGCTTCGACGACTGGATCGCCCATCCGGACGGCCTGGGCTCGATCCCGGAGGAGGCGCACGGCAAGGAGGTCGCGATCATCGGGGCGGGCCTGTCCGGCATGGTCGCCGCGTACGAGCTGATGTCCCTGGGCCTGCGCCCGGTGGTCTACGAGGCCACGCAGATCGGCGGACGCCTGCGCACCCACCGCTTCCCGGGCGACGCCGGGGTGACCGCGGAGCTGGGCGGCATGCGCTTCCCCATCTCCGGCACGTCCTTCTTCCACTACGTCGACCGGCTGGGCCTGACGCACCGCCCGTTCCCGAACCCGCTGACGGAGGCGGCACGCTCCACCGTGATCGACATCGGCGGCGAGACCCACTACGCCCGCACCGCAGAGGACCTGCCGGAGTCCTTCACCGCCATCTCGGACGCCTGGGCACAGGCCCTGGTGGAGATCGGCTTCCCGGAGCTGCAGACGGCCATCCGCAACCGGGACACCGCGGAGCTCAAGCGCCGCTGGGACGCGATCGTGGCGGAGTGGGACGACCGCACGTTCTACGACTTCATCGCCTCCTCCACCGCGTTCAAGAACCTGAAGTTCCGGGACCGCGAGGTCTTCGGCGTGGTCGGCTTCGGCACGGGCGGCTGGGATTCGGACTTCCCGAACTCCATGCTGGAGATCCTCCGCGTGGTCCTCACCAACTGCGACGAGGACCAGCGCCTGGTGGACGGCGGCGTGGACCAGCTGCCCAAGGGCCTGTGGACGCTGCCGGCCCGCAGCACCTCTCCGTGGCCGGAGGGCACCACCCTGGCCTCGCTGCACGGCGGCTCCACCCTGCCGGCGGTGTCCGCAGTGAAGAAGGACCCGGCCGGACGCTTCACGGTCACGGACCGCTGGGGCGTGGCGCGCACCCATGACGCCGTGCTGGCCACCTGCCACTCCTGGCTGCTCACCACGGAGATCGACTGCGACGAGTCCCTGTTCTCCCAGGACCTGTGGATGGCACTGGACCGCACCCGCTACATGCAGTCCTCGAAGACCTTCGTGATGGTGGACGAGCCGTTCTGGCTCGAGCAGGATCCTCAGACCGGCCGTGACCGCATGTCCATGACGCTGACGGACCGCCTGACCCGCGGCACCTACCTCTTCGACGACGGCCCGGGGAAGCCGGCGGCCATCTGCCTGTCCTACTCCTGGATGTCCGACTCGCTGAAGATGCTCCCGCACTCGGTGGACCGCCGCGTGGAGCTGGCCCTGGCGGCGCTGGAGAAGATCTACCCGGACCTGGACATCCGCAGCCACATCGTGGGCGAGCCGGTGACCGTCTCCTGGGAGGACGACCCGTACTTCCTCGGCGCGTTCAAGGGCGCCCTGCCGGGCCACTACCGGTACAACCACCGCATGTACACGCACTTCATGCAGCAGGACCTGCCGGAGGCCGAACGGGGGATCTTCCTCGCCGGGGACGACGTCTCCTTCACCCCCGCCTGGGCCGAGGGCGCCGTGCAGACCGGCCTGAACGCGGTGTGGGGCGTGATGACCCACTTCGGCGGGGCCTGCCACGAGACCAACCCGGGTCCCGGTGACGTGTTCGCCGATCTGGCGCCCGTGAAGCTCGAGGACTGACCGCCATGCGTGTGGCCCTGTGGCAGTCCGCCCCGCATCCGCTGGATCCGCAGGGCTCCCTCGCGCGCCTGGACGAGGCCCTGGGCCGGGCCGCGCAGGCGGGCGCGGACGTGCTCGTGGCCCCGGAGATGCTGACCAGCGGCTATGACATCTCCGCCGCGGACACCCGTGCCCTCGCCGAGCCGGCGGACGGCCCCACCGCGCAGCGGGTCCGTGAGCTGTCCTCACGGCACGCGGTGGCGGTCGCCTACGGCTTCCCGGAGGCCGGGCTTCCCGACGACGGCCGCTCGCCCGCCGAAGACGGCTCGCCGGAGCCGGGGGTCACCCCGGTCTACAACTCCGCGAACCTGGTCGACGGGGACCAGCTGCTGCTGACCCACCGGAAGATGCAGCTGTTCGGGGACCTGGACCGGGCACGGTTCACCCCGGGGCCGTCCGTGCCGCACGTGGTGAACCTGCGCGGCCGGGCGGTGTCCCTGCTGATCTGCTTCGACGTGGAGTTCCCGGAGACCGTGCGCTTCGCGGCCGAGGCCGGGGCGGACCTGGTGCTCGTGCCGACCGCCAACATGCGCGGCTTCGAGTCCGTGAACCGGGTGCTGGTGCCGGCACGGGCGATCGAGAACGGCCTCACCGTGGCGTACGCGAACTGGGTGGGCACCGAGGGCGAGCAGGACTACTGCGGCCTGTCCGCCGTGGCCGCCCCGGACGGCACCGCGCACTGGGGCGCCGAGCACGGCGAGGACCTCGTGGTGGCGGACGTCCCGGAGCCCACCCTGCGCGGCGGGGACGACGACCACCTCACCCTGCTGCGGCGGGACCTGTTCGGCTGAGCCGTGACGCCGGGCGCGCAACGGCACTGGGCCGATGCGCGCCGCAGGCGAGGGGCCGATGCGCGCCGGAGGCGAGGGGCCGTCGTCGGGAATCCCCGAGGCGGCGCAGCCGGCTCAGGTCACGGGTAGAGGCCGCGCAGGACGTGGGCCTCGGCGACGCGCTCGACGGCGGTGACCATGGCGGCCTCGCGCAGCGACGTGCCGTGCTTCTGAGCGGTGGCGATGAGGCGGCTCCAGGCGCCGGTCATGCGCTTCTCGAGCTTCTCGTTCACCTCGTCCAGGGTCCACCAGTAGGCCTGGCCGCCCTGCACCCACTCGAAGTAGGAGACGATCACGCCGCCGGCGTTGGCGAGGATGTCCGGGACGACCATGACGCCGGCCTCGTTGAGGATGCGGTCGGCCTCGCCGGTGGTGGGTCCGTTGGCGCCCTCCACGATGATCCTCGCCTTCACGTCCGCGGCGTTGTCCTCGGTGAGCACGCCCTCCACCGCTGCCGGGACGAGCAGGTCCACGTCCATGGTGAGCAGATCGGCGGCCTCGAGCTTCTCGGTGCCCGGGCAGTCCACCACGGAGCCGGTCTCCGCGACGTGCTTCTGCAGGGCGGAGAAGTCCAGGCCGTCCTCGTTCTGCACGGCGCCGTACTGGTCGCCGACGCCGAGGACCTTCACGCCGGCGTTCGCGAGGAACTCGACGGTGCCGGCGCCGACCTTGCCGAAGCCCTGCACGGCGGCGGTGGCCTGCGTCGGGTCGATGCCCTTGTGCTCCAGCGCGGCCAGGGCGATCTGGGTGACGCCGAGCGAGGTCGCCGCAGCGCGGCCCTGGGAGCCGCCGAGGGCGACCGGCTTGCCGGTCACGACCTCCGGGACCGTATGCCCCACGGACACGGAGTAGGTGTCCATCATCCAGGCCATGGTGTTCTCGTCCGTGCCCACGTCCGGGGCGGGGATGTCCTTGTCCGGGCCGATGATCGGCATGATCTCGGAGGTGTAGCGGCGGGTGACCCGCTCCAGCTCGGCCTGGGAGTACTCACGCGGGTCGATGGCGACACCGCCCTTGGCGCCGCCGTAGGGGACGTCCAGCAGGGCGCACTTCCACGTCATCCACATGGCGAGTGCGCGGACCTCGTCCAGGTCCACGGTGGGGGCGAAGCGGGTGCCGCCCTTCGCGGGGCCGCGGGAGAAGTTGTGCTGCACGCGGTGGCCGTGGAGGACCTCGATCTCGCCGGAGTCGCGGCGCAGCGGGATGGACACGGACATCTCTCGGCGGGGGCTCTTGAGGGTCTCGTGCATGCCCTCGTCGTAGCCGAGGGTCTCGATGGCCTTCGCCAACTGGGCATGCGCGTTGGCGAGGACGGGCGAGGGTTCGGACGATGCGGTGCTCATCGCGGTGGCATTCCTTCGTGGGTCGGGAACGGAATGGGCGCGCGGCGGCACCGGGTGACGGCCACCACGCTGTAGCTCACCTCGGAACTGTAGGCACAGCGAAGGGGCCGGGACCACACTCGGCGGCCCCGGCCCCTCCGTTGTCCGGAATCCGGAGTTCAGCCTGCGGCAACAGGCCCGCTCGGCCTGCGCCGTTCAGTCCGCAGACTCCGCGTGGCTGAGGCCGGCGACCCCTCCCCGGGGCCGCCGGCCTCATGGCCCGGCTGCGGCTCAGAAGCCGTTGTAGCGGTAGGCCTGCTGGCTCCAGAACGCGTTGCCCCAGGTGTGGGTCAGGGCGACGGCGCCGTGGCTCCCGTTCTGCTCGAGGGTGCGGAACTGGGTCTTGGCGTCGTCCACCCAGCCGTTGAAGATCACCACGTGGCCGGCGGCGCCGGCGCTGCCGGGGCCGAGGTTGCCGATGATGTCTCCGGGCTGCAGGTCCTCCTTGGCGATCGGGCTGAACTTCTCCGGCAGGTTCACCGTGGAGTAGGACTGGTCGCGCAGGTTGTAGGCCATGGCGACCATGCCGGAGCAGTCGGTGCGGAACTTGTAGCCGTCCGCGTCAGGGCCGGGGGCGTAGCCCTCCATGGAGTAGGGCAGGCCCTGGCTCACCCAGTGGTTCGCACGGTCCAACACCTGCTGGCGGTCGGCGCCCGGGTCCGGGGCGGGGTCCTCCGCGGTGTCGCAGGCGCCGAGGCCGGCGGCGTCCGGGATGGTCACATAAGCGCGGGAGACGTAGCCGGTCTGGCCGTTGTAGGTGACCTTGCCCCAGTGATGGGTGGAGTACGTGCCCTCCACCTGCTCGCCCTCGGTCTGGCACTCCACGGTGATGTCCGTGCCTCCCGGGATGGAGCCGAGCACGGCGGAGCCGGTGGTGGCCTCGGCGCGGATGTTCACGGCGTCGGTGGTGGTGCCTCCGGCGGCAGCGGAGGCGGCAGGAGCCTGCACGGCGGTGAGCCCGCCGGCCATGAGCACGGCGGCGGCGGTGCCGAGGAGTCGGCGGGAACGGAGGGTCGTGGTGTTCTTCGGCATGGGACTGGTCTCCTCACGGTGAGCGTGATCTGGGGACATGCCAACGCGTGGATCACGGTGACGTCTACGACACTAGGAACACGGCGCAGGTGCGTCCATGGGCTTAGGCAGATCATGGACTCAGGTGCCGGGCGGCATGGACTCAGGTGCCAGGCGGCGGCGACGATCGTCTCCCCTCGGCGCTCCTCACCTGCGCGTCGCAGTGATCATCGCGTAGCCAGCGCTCGACCGGATCGCCCCGTCCTGACCGGCACACTCCTCGAGGTGCCCGCGCAGCGCCTCCAGCAGCGCCTGCCGCCGGTCCCCCGCCATGGCCAGGGACCAGGTGTGGGTGGGGCTGCCTTCGAGGTAGAGCGTCATGCCCGCCTCCACGCTCGGGAAGTCCCAGGTCAGGTCACGGTGCTCCACACTCACGTCCGCGAACCACGGGCCCAGGCGTTCGGCAGCCACCCCGTCCTGGGCCCACTGCATGTGCGGCGGGGTGTGCGGCGCCTGGCCCGCCGGGGCCACGGCAGCCGACATCCGGTCCGTCATCTCGGCGAGGAACCCGCGGCCGTCCCAGGCGGTCATCACCAGGGTCCCGCCCGGGGCGAGCACGCGCGCCCATTCGGCGGGTCCGGCGCAGGGGTCGCAGAACATCGCCGCGAAGGAGGAGGCGATGGCCTCCACGGCACCGTCCTCCAGCCCGGTGTGCTCACCGTCCGCGAGGACCCAGTCGGCCTCCGGCACGCGTGCCCGCCCGATCTCGACCATGGCCGGCGTGGGGTCCAGGGCGGTGACCCGGAAGCCACGTGCAACCAGCTTCGCGGCGCCCTGTCCATGGCCGGCACCGAGGTCGAGGACGTGGGCGCCGGACCGCACCCGGGCGGCGACCTCCTCCGCCACGGCGAGCGCCGCCGGCCTCAGCCGGGCGGCGGTGGGTGCGTAGTCCGAACTGGCCCAGATGTCCGCGGGAGTGGGAGTGCTCATGCCCGGCACTCTACTGCGAACACTTCGCAGTTCAAGCCCGGGAGTTCCCCGGGGAGCCGCGGATTCCGGGCCGCGTCTTGGAGCCGCAGGCACAGGCCCGTGCCCATGACCGTCTCCCCGCTCGCACCGCGCCACGCCGCGGCCCGCTGGCCCTGGTGCTCGGCCGCTTCGTGCCGATCGTCCGCACCTGCATGCCGGTCGCCGCCGGCACCGCGGGCATGTCCTACCGCTCCTTCGTGGGCTGGAACGTGACCGGCGCGGAAGACGGCGGCCTGACAGGGGCCGCCTGACAGGGCCTCCTCCCGCGCCGGAGCCTCCTCGGCACGGTTCTCCTCCTCCGCTTCACGACGACGGCCGCCCACCTTCCGGTGGGCGGCCGCGTCGCGTGCGGGGCCGGGCCGGGCAGGACAGCCTCTCCCCGGGCCGCGCCCCCTCACCAGAGCAGGCGGAGCGCCGCCTCCTCTCCACGGACAGCGAGCGTGGAGAATGCCGCGTCCCTGGTGATCAGGACCAGCCCATCACGCATCGCCTGGGCTGCCAGCATCCGGTCGAAGGGGTCTCGATGGGTCCAGTCGAGGCCTCCGGCGAGGAGTGCGTGGCCTGAGTCGACGGGCAACGGACGTGCACCCAGGCGAGCCACCTGCACATCCCATTGCGGCAGCCAGGCATCGGCGCCGGGCAGCTTTCCGAGGCGACTCTTCGTGGCAACCTCCCACGCGCTCGCCGCCGAAACGAACAGGTCGACCGAGGCGTCCTCGAGTACCCCGCGCGACTGTGCTCCCAGGCGGCCCGGATCGTTCACTGCCCAGATGAATGCATGTGTGTCGAGGAGGACGGCCGCCTGCTCTCGGCCAGTCATCAGGCCTCCCAGACCTCGAGCTCGTCCTCGGGCAGCTCATCGAAGAAGCCGCCCGGCAGCCGGTAGGAGCCGAACCCGAGCTCCCGCCGGGCGGGCTCCACCGGAACCAGGCGCGCGACACCCCGATCGCCTCGGGCGATGAGGATCTCCTCGCCTGCCTCGACGCGCTTGAGCAATGCCGACAGATGTGTCTTCGCCTGGTGCACCTTCACCGTCTCCATAGCTCGACGATACGGACCCGCCAGAGGTTAGTCAATACAGTTAGTCCATCTGTGGAGGACAGGTGCTCTGCCCCGCCTCAGCCGCGCACGCGGATGCCGTCAGGGCCGAGCACCCTTGCGCAATGTCCCGGTCGAAGACCTTCCGGCCGGCGAACCAGGTCTGCACCGCCTGCACAGAAGGGATCTCCTCCACGTCCACCTCCCGGAGGTTGGCGGAGAGGACCGCAAGGTCCGCAGACTTGCCGGGCGAGAGCGTCCCAGTGACCTCGGCCAGCCCCATCGCCTCAGCCGGAGCCGTGGTGTAGACGTGCAACGCCTCCTCCAGGGTGAGCGCCTGCTCGGGCCAGAGGGCGCCGGGGAACTGACAAGTCGGGTCCTTGCGGGTGACCAGGCCGTAGATCGCCTCGAACGCGTTCGGGGTCTCGCTGACCGGCCAGTCCGAGCCGCCGGCGACGATGGCGCCGGCGTCCACGAGGGAGCGATTCGGCTGCAGGCGGGAGCCGCGTTCCTCGCCGAGCACGTCCTTGATGGCATTGGCGATCACGCCGGGGAACCAGAGGGCCGGAGAGATGTCCGCGACCACACCGAGCTCACGGAAACGCGGCACGTCCTCCGGGTGCACGAACTGGCCGTGCGCCACGTGATACCGGACGTCGGTGTGGCCGGCCTCGCGGACCTTCTGCACGGTGTCCAGGACGAGGCGCACCGAGGCGTCGCCGGTGCAGTGGATCTTCGCTGAGATGCCTCGCTCAGCGGTGCCCATGAGCCAGCCCTCGAGCTCGGCGGGGTCCATGGTGGTCTGCCCGTGGTGGCAGCCGCCGAACCCGGCCTCCGCCAGGTAGGGCTCGATGAATGCGCCGGTGCCGGCCGGGGGCACGCCGTCCAGAAAGATCTTGATGAAGTCCGGACGGTGGTGCGGACTGCGGGTGCCCTCACGCTCGGCGATAATCCCCTCTCCCAGCGGGGCCGTGCCGAAGATGAAGTCGTTGGCCTGCATGGAAGTGACCACCCAGGCGGTCAGTTCGTCGGCATCGTCCAGCACCTTGAGCGCCTTCATCAGCTGCAGAGAGGCGGCGGCATCCTGGAACGCGGTGACGCCGTAGGAGTGCAGGATCTCGATGCCGCGCCGCGCCGCCTGGGCATAGTCCTCGTCGCGGGTGGGGTGCAGGCGCTCTCGAAGCTGCTCCATGTCCCTGCCCGCCGCCTCGATCAGCACGCCGGTGACGTGGCCGTCCGCGTCACGCAGGTACTGGCCACCCTCCGGATCAGTCACCGTGTCGCCGATCCCGGCGAGGGCAAGGGCCGCCGAGTTGGCCCAGCGATTGTGCTTCGAGTCGTCCTTGAGCACCGCCGGCCGCCCACCGGTCGCCTCGTCGAGACGGGCAAGCGCCTCGGTTGAGTTGATCTGGTTCATCAAGCCGGAGCCCCAGCTGCCGCCCACGACCCACTCCTCGGGTCCGAGCCGTGCCGCGTGTGCGGCGACCGCCTCCAGGAGCCCGTCGAGGTCGAGGGTCGGCGAGGCATCAAGCTCGAACAGGTCCATCTGCCCTGCGATCAGGTGGTGGTTGTGAACGTCATGGAGTCCCGGCAGGACGTAGGCGTCGCCGAGGTCCACGACATTCGTATCCGGTCCCCGCAGCTCCATCGCCGCGGCTCCGACTGCGGCCACCTTGCCGTCGATCACGGCCAGAGCCGTGACGGTGCCGAGTTCGGGGTCGAGAGTGTCGATGGTGCCGTTGACGAAGAGGGTGTGAGCGTCCATGCATCCACCGTCACACCGACCAGGGTCGTGCGCATTGACTCTGCGCGAAGGGTGGGCGCCGACGAGCGCAGGCTCAACCCCGCACACGGATGCCGTCCGGACCGGGCTCCATGGTGACGCCGGAGAGGTCGGGCACCAGGTGGTCGGCCGCGGAGAGCCGGGCGAGGTCATGCGAGGTGCCGACGGCCAGCACAGTGGCTCCGGCGTTGCGGCCGGCACCGACGCCGGCGGGAGCATCCTCCACCACCAGGCAGCGGGCGGGGTCCACGCCGAGGCGTTCGGCGGCCATGCGGTAGCCCTGCGGGTCCGGCTTGCCCGCCGCCACGTCCTCCGCGGCGATGAACACCTCCGGCACGGGCAGTCCCGCGGCGTCCAGGCGCAGACCCATCAGGTCGCGGCCGCCGGAGGTGACGGCGGCCCACCGGTCGGCGGGCAGTCCGTCCAGGATCCGCAGCGCGCCGGGCAGCGCCACGATCCCGTCCAGGTCGTTCGTCTCGTACTCGAGCAGCTCCGCTGCGGCGGCGTCCACCTGGTCGGCGGCGAAGAACTCCTCGATGGTGTCCCGTGCGCGGCGGCCGTGGGTCACCGAGAGCAGACGCTCCACGTCCACGCCGTGGGCCTCGGCCAGCCGGGTCCAGGAGCGTTCCACGGAAGCGGTGGAGTCGGCGAGGGTGCCGTCGATGTCGAAGAGCACGGCGTCCACGGTGAGGTCGAAGGAGCTCATGCCCTCCAGGCTGTCACGTCCTCAGGCGCTGCGGACAGCCGTGTGCCGCGCGATGTACCCGGCGGTGGTGAGCGTGAGGTCCGGGCGGGCCCGGCGGACCCGGTCGATCAGGTCCAGCTCGGACATTCCACGGGTTCCACCGGGCACGAGGTCCTCAGCCCAGGCCGCGGCCTCGGACTCGCAGGAGAAGCCGGCCTCACGCAGGACGAGGCGCTGGTCGCGTCGGTCGCCGAAGACCTTCCGCCAGAACGTGTTGCCGCCGTCGCCGTCCACCATGTCCGAGCTCCTTCCGCCGGATCGGTCCGGGGCGCGCCCTCCGCGCGTCCCGGCTCTCGTGGGACCCACGCTAGGCGTCGCACCGGACCCTGCACCTCCATCGGAAGGCGGATCTCGGCCGTCCCGCCCTCCCCCGGGGGGGCTGATGCCGGCATCCCACCCCGCCTATTCCCGACGACGGCCGCTCCCCTTCCCCGCCCGGCCCACCTCCACGGTGGGCGGGCAGGCGGAGGCGGGGAGCCGTCGTCGGGAAGGCGGAGACGACACCCAGGCCACCGACTCGCTGCCGCGCTGGGCGGCCGAGGACGGCCACGAGGTCACCGAGTTCACCAAGCGCGGTGCGGCCGAGTGGACGATCGTGGTGAAGAAGGGCTGACCGGCGGCGGCCCGCACGGCCCGCAGACACGCGTCAGGGGCGGGACCGGGTGGATCGGGCCTGCCCCCGCAGGCGCTCAGCGCACCGGACCGCGCAGCGCACGGCCGAGCCGGCCGAGCGCCCAGCCCACCGCCGTGTAGGCGACGCTGGTCACTGCGCCCACCACCGGAGAGACCAGCCACTGCCCCGCACGGGTGTACCGGATGCCCGTGGCCATGGCGGACGGATTCACCACCGCGTCCTCCACAGCGTGCATGACCACCCCGGGCCACACGGAGCGGGTGAGCGCGTAGACCTCCGTGTAAAGCGGCGTCCAGGCCAGGATCACCCCGGCGGCCACGGCGGCGAAGGCGCGGCGGGGGACGTCGAGCACGGCGCGCATGTCCGCCTCCGGCAGGAAGCGCAGATAGTAGGGCACATGCCAGGCTGCCCAGACGGCGCCGACCGTCAGGTTCAGCGGCACCCTGCCCACGCCGGCGCGCAGCAGCTCCTCGGTGAGGTAGCCCCTCCAGCAGGACTCCTCCACCAGGTTCTTGACCAGGGCGGGGCCGAGCGCGGTGGCGATCGACCGGCCCAGGCCGGCGACGTCCGCGCGGGAGAGGTCGACGAGCCCGGCCGCCCGGCCGAGCCCCAGAGCCCCTGCTGTCACCGCCGGGTAGACCAGCACCGCAGTGCCCCAGGCGAGCGCGCGGTGCGTGCCCGAAGACGCCACGGCGTCCGCGGGGCGAGGCAACAGGACGGCCCCGTGCCTGACCCGGCGCAGCACGGCTGCGGCGGCCAGCGGGGACAGCAGCCAGACCAGGCTGCCGGGGCTGTCCATGGAGTCCGGACGTCCTGCGGCGCGGTTCACGGCCACCCCCGCCCAGCCGGCCCCGGAGGCGACGACGCCGAAGGCGAGCAGGTCCGAGCGGAACGGGACGGTGGCGGCGCCGGCACGGCTGGACGTCGGAGGCGGGGCGGAACGGACTGCAAGGACAGGCAGATGCGGCGTCACACCGTCACGATAGCCCGGGCCGCCGACGCCGCAGTAGGGGTCCGGACCCCGGCGGCGCCGTGGCGGGACGTGCGGCCGGTCGTCACACGTTCAGGCTCACTGCCTGCCGGTGCCGTCCTTGTTCACGATGGCGATGGCGGCGGTGTCCGGGGCGGAGTCGGCGACCTCGTTCATGGCGTGGTCAGCGTCCCCGGTGCGCCGGTACTCGGCATGGATGCCCTCCCAGAGATGGGCGTTGTGCACACCGATCTCCTTCGGGTCCAGGACGGGGTCCTGGCCGGCACGCCTCTGGCGGTCGTAGTCCTTGACCAGGCGGATGGCGACCGGGGACAGCAGCACCAGGGCGAGGATGTTGACCCAGGTGTAGAGGCCCACGCCGAAGTCCGCCATGGCCCATGCGAACGCGGAGGTCTGGGTGGCGCCGAAGACCATGGAGCCGGCCAGCACGATGTGGGCGATGGCCTCCAGGACCTTCAGGGTGGACTTGCGCTTCACCAGGTACGCCAGGTTGGTGACGGCGTAGAAGTCGAAGGACAGCAGCGTGGTGAACGCGAAGAGGAACACGGCCACGGCCACCAGGGACGGGCCGAAGGTCGGGATGACCGAGTCGATGGCGGTCTGGGTCCAGGCCGGGCCCTCCTCCACGCCGGGCAGGTGCTCCACGATCGGCTTGCCGTCCGGGCCCATGACGTTGAAGGAGTCGGTGGCCAGGATCATCAGGCCGGTGATGGTGCAGACGAACAGGGTGTCCACGTAGGCGGAGAAGCCCTGGGCCAGGCCCTGCTTCACCGGGTGGGTGACGTTCGCGGCGGCCGAGGCCTGGGCGCCGGAGCCGGTGCCGATCTCGGTGGAGTACACGGCACGGCGGACGCCCCACGCGATGGCGGCGCCCATCATGCCGGCGTAGGCCGAGTCGAGGGCGAAGGCGGAGGTGAAGATCAGGGAGAACATCGCCGGGACGTGGGTGATGTTGAAGAGCACCACGATCAGGCCGACGAGGATGTAGGCGCCGGCCATGAACGGCACGATCAGGCCGACGGTGCGGCCGAGGCGGTGCATGCCGCCGAACACGATGATCAGGAAGAACGCGGCCATGCCCAAGCCGACCCAGAGCGGGTCCCAGCCCCAGGCCTCGGTGGTCGCCGCGGTCACGGCGTTGGCCTGGATCTGCGGGCCGGTGATGGTGGTGGCGAAGACGGTGGCGGCCGCGTAGGCGACGGCGAGCCAGCGCCAGTTACGGCCGAGGCCCTCGAGGATGTAGAAGGCCGGACCGCCGCGGAACTCGCCCTTCACCTTGTGCTTGTACAGCTGGGCGAGGGAGGACTCCGCCACGGCCACGGGGGCGCCGAGGAACGCGGTGATCCACATCCAGAACAGGGCGCCGGGGCCGCCGACGAACATCGCGGCCGCGACGCCGGCGATGTTGGCGACGCCGATGCGGCCGCCCAGCGCCATCGCGAAGGCCTCGAACGAGCTGATGCCGGCGGAGGTGCGCCCGCCGTGGATCAGCTGCCCCACCATGTCACCGATCAGCCGCAGCTGGGGCACCGCCATCCTGATGGTGAAGTAGAGGCCGATGGCCAGGATGATGATCACCATGGGCAACGCCCACATGATCGCGTTCGCAGATTCGATGAATGACTGCATGGAGTCCTCAAGGTCGGTGACAGAGCTCACGGCACCTTAGTGGGAGCTGAGCGGTGACCGCGAGGTCTCATCTGCGGCAGAGGGGGAATTCGTTCGGGGCAGGGCCTCCCGGTACCCTCGCTCGCCTTCACGACCTCCTTCACGACGACGGCCCGCCTCCGCCTTTCCCCCTTCCGCACTTCCGCCGAGCCAGAGGAAGTGGTCACCTCGCACGTGCGTGAAGTGACCACTTCCTCTGGTTCGCCGCGGCCGTTCCTCTAGTTCGCCGCGGCAGGCCCCTGCGGATCACCGCAAAAAAGAGAGCACTTGAGAGATACGAGCGCTCACGCGCATAATTTGCGACAAGCGCCGTCGATTGGATCACCATGCTCTTCTCCACTCCTCCGCTGACGGACGACGACCGCGCCGTACTCGCCGCCATCGACGCGCACCGGGAGGCCATGCGCTACAGCCTGAGCGCTCCGCATCGCTGGGTCGGCACGCTGGCACGCCAGCAGCGCGCCCGCGACACGGTGGGGTCGAATTCGATCGAGGGCATCCACGTCAGCCGTGAACAGGCACTGGCCATCCGGGCAGACTCGGCCGATCTCGTCGAGGTGGACGAAGACTGGCTGGCAGTAAGGGGCTATTCGGACGCCATGACCTATGCACGGATCATGGCGGACGAGGGACGAGACCTCACCCTTCCCGACCTCCTCGCCCTGCACTTCATGACCACGGCCCACGACCTTGGGCAGCGACCCGGGCGTCTCCGCCTGACCGACATCTACGTGCAGCAGGAAGGCAGCGGACGCACGGTCTACACCGGCCCCGCCCCGGAGGAGGTGGACGGCCTGCTGGACGAGCTGCTGTCCTCGCTCGCCTCCAACTCCCCGGACGAGCACCCGCTGGTCTCGGCGGCCATGGCCCACCTGAACCTCGTGATGATCCACCCCTTCAGCGACGGGAACGGACGCATGTCCCGGATCCTCCAGTCCTGGCGGCTCTACTTGGACCGCCTGGCGGAGGCGGCCTTCGTCTCCGTGGAGGAATACCTCGGGCGGAACACGGAGGCCTACTACGCGGTGTTGGCCGAGGTGGGCGCCGGGCGGTGGGCACCTGAGCGGGATGCCTCCCCCTGGCTGGAGTTCATGCTGACCGCCCACTATCGCCAAGCGATGACCATCCGCCGCCGGATCGACGTGATGGAACAGGTGGCACGGCGCGTGGACGAGTTGATCGACACCCTCGCCCTCCCAGAACGCGCCGCCGCACCGCTGGAGTTCGTGCTCACCGACTGGCGCCTCACGAATGCGCTGTACCGCGACGCGGCCGGGGTCACCCGGCCCACCGCCTCGCGGGACCTGAACCTGCTGACGAAGGCCGGGGTGCTGGTCCGTGAAGGGGACAAGCGCGGCGCGGCCTACTCTCCAAGCGCAGAGCTGCAGCAGTGGGTTGAGCTGACACGCCGGTCGGCACGCCAGCGCTTCGACGTCGCCGCCGACCCGTACAGGTCGCTCCGACGGGGCAGGAAGCTGTAGACCGGCAGGGTACGACGACGGCCGCTCGCCGGAGTGAGTCAGATGGCGCTTACCGTGTCCACGTCCTCTGAAAGACTCACCTCATGACTTCGCTCGCGGTGGCGCTCCAGGTCCGGCGGCTCGTCCAGGACGACGCAGCCCTCCGCATGCTGCGCATGGACTCGCTGCCGCTGGTTGCCGGGGTCCTCGAGACCCACCTCAGCGCGCCTAACGCCACCATGCCCACCCATCAGCTGCACGACCTCCTGGATGCGGAGCTGGACCCCCTCCGCACCCATCTCGATCTCTCCGACCGCACGGCCAAGGGCTTCTGCGAGGACTGGCGCCAGGCGGGTCTGCTGGAACGCCGGCTTCACGGCGAGTCCCGCGAAGAGGTCTACGCGCTCACCCCGGCGGCCCGCCAGGGTCTGCGCCTGATCGAACAGCTCCTGGAGCCACGGGCCAGCGTCACAGAATCGCGCTTCGTCGCGCTCCTGACCGCGCTGCACCGGCTCGCCGTCGAGACCGATCCGGACGTCGACCGCCGCGTGGCCGCCCTGCAAGCAGAACGCGATCGCTTGGACGAGCGGATCCGGCGCCTGTCCTCCGGCGAGGATGACCTCCTGGACGAACGCCGCGCCCGGGAACGACTGGAGGACTTGCTCGGCCAGGCTGCGGACCTGCCCACGGACTTCGCCCGGGTCCGCGCACGCTTCTCCCAGCTGAACCAGGAGCTGCGTCGGCGCATCCTCACGGACGAGGGCCTGCCTAAGGAGGTGCTGGAGAACGTGTTCCGCGGCGTGGACGTCATCGAGTCCTCGGACGAGGGACAGACCTTTGCCGCATTCTCCCGGCTGGTCCGCGACCCCGCCATGGCCGCGTCGTTCGAGGCGGACGTCCGCGCCGTGCTCGGTCGCGACCTCTTCACCGACCTGCCGGCGTCCGTGCGCAGCACCCTGCGAACCCTGCCGCGCACCCTGGACGACGGCGCCCGTTCCGTGCAGGACAGCCTCACCGAGTTCGCCCGTGGACTGCGTGGGTACGTGCTATCGCAGGAGTATCAGCGCGACCGTCGCCTCCACACCGCCCTCCAGGAGGCCCTCGCGGCCGCCGCCGAGGCGGCCCCCGCCACCCGCCCGTTCCATCGCACCGGCCTGGACATGAAGCTCACCGGCATGTCCCCGCGCTCGCTGGGCACCCTCACTCTGCATGACCCCCGAGAGTTCGACGTCGGGGCTGCGCTCGAGGAGGCCGAGGTCGAGACCGTGGACGTCGAGGCCCTCCGGCTGCTTGCACGGGAGACGGAGATCGACTTCGCCGAACTGCGCGAGAACGTCAACGGCGTCCTTGCCGATCACTCCCCCGTCAGCGTGGCCGAAGTGCTCTCCTTGCACCCGGCCACGCAGGGCGTCGCGAGCGTCGTCGGGTTGCTCTCACTGGCGGCGCGCCACGGGGTGATCGACGACGACGCCACGGACCTCCTTCGCTGGCCCGTGGAGACGGAGAACTCCGAGACACCCGGCTCCGGCCTCCCCCACCGCTCCGCCCGGGTGGTCCGTCACCTGTTCACCGAAAGGCTTCCCTGATGACCTCGATCCCCGAGAACGAGCTCCACGAGACCCCCGAGAACCCGCATGCCCTCTGGGAGGGAGACCTGGGCACGCTCGGCGAGCAGTCGCGCCGCGCCCTGCTCGAGCTGCTGAAGGGGCCGTACCTCTCGGGCCGTCGGCGCCCACAGCTCTGGCAGGCTCTCGTCGCAGACGAGGCGGTCATCCGCTCCCGGCTGCACGAGCTGTTCCTGGACGTGGTGATCGACCGGCAGGACGAGTTCGCGTTCACCCGCCGCGTGGACACCGACGAGCTCACCACGCCCTCGGCCCTGCGCACCGAGGCCATGAGCTTCCTGGACACCGCCATGCTGCTGGTGCTCCGCGGTCACCTGCTGGCCTCCGCCGGCGAGCGCCGTGTGGTGGTCGGCAAGCAGGAGATCTACGAGCAGCTCGCCGTGTACCGGGAAGGAGACGACGCTGCCTGGGCCAAGCGTCTCAACGGCTCGTGGACGAGGATGCTCAACCGCTTCAACGTGCTGCACAAGGTCGAGGAGGATCGCGCGGAGATCTCGCCGGTGCTCAAGGTCGTGATCGGCCCGGAGCAGGCGGCGTCATTCACCGAGCTGTACCGCGGCATCGCTGAGCGAGGAACCTCCACCTCCGACACTGACGACTCTGCCGAGACCGAGGAGGACACCGCATGAGCACCCTGCAGATGACCGACCAGAAGGCCTTCGAGCTCGGTCCCCAGCTGGATGTTCCCCCCGTCGAACCGGCTCCGCCGAGGCAGTGGCGCCTCGCGTCGGTGCAGATCGCCAACTGGGGCACCATGGACGGTCGGATCTACCGGTTCCCCGTGTCCCGCCGGGGCCATCTGATCACCGGCCCGTCGGGGTCAGGCAAGTCTTCGGTGCTGGACGCGATCGCCTCCGTGCTCACCCCGGACAAGTGGCTGAAGTTCAACCAGGCGGCGCAGGCCGGCGGCGAGCGTGCGGCCACCCGCAGTGTCGTCTCGTATGTGCGTGGCGCGTGGACCAGGCAGCAGGACGAGCAGGAGGACCGTGTGGTCTCGGCGTATCTGCGGCCCCGCGCGACCTGGTCCGGCGTCGTGCTGACGTACCGGGACGGAACCGGTGGTGTCGTCTCTCTGGCACGACTGTTCTTCCTGCGGGGCACGTCCATGTCCAGCGCAGACATGCGGGACCTGTGCCTGCTGGAGCGTTCTGAGGTTGACCTGGCGGAGCTGCAGACCCTGATCGACGACGGCATCAAGACCCGCCGCGTGCAGGACCGATGGCCCAAGGCAGTGGTGACCACGAACGGCACGCACGGCAAGTTCTACGCTCGCCTGCGATCGGTGTTCGGCATGCGCGACGACGCCGCGCTGCGGCTTCTGCACCGGACCCAGTCCGCCAAGGGCTTGGACTCCCTGGACCAGCTGTTCCGCCACCACATGCTCGAGGTGCCGCAGACGTTCGAGATGGCGGACAAGGCGGTCGAGGAGTTCGGGGCGCTGCGTACCGCATACGAGCATGTGACGGACCTGCGCCAGCAGCGTGACCATCTGCTTCAGGTGCGCACCGTGGCAGACGAGTACGAGACCGCGCTCTCGGATACGGAGCGTCTGCGGCGACTGCAGGAGGCGATCCACCCCTACCGGCAGAGCCGAGAGCTCGAGAATCTGCGCCGGGAAGTGCAACAGGTGCGCGGTTCCCTGCGCGGCCTGCGGGCACGGCAGGAAGAAGCCCGGGCAGCACTGGAGAGAGCGGAGCAGCGTCGTGCCGGGACCATGCTGGCCCTGCACCAGGCCGGGGGCGGACAGGTCGAGGAGCTCCGACGCCAGATCTCGGCTGAGGAGGAGCAGCGACAGGACCGGGAGCGTCGGCACGCCGTGCTGCTGTCCCGGCTGAGCGAGGCAGGGCTGGAGGCCGTGCCGGGGAGCGTCGCAGAGTTCGGCGAGCTCCACGCGATGATCGAGACCGATCTGGCCCGGAACCCGGAGCACGCCGGGCCGACGCACGAACAGTTCGACGAGCGGAGCCGCCTGAAGGAGGCGGTGGCGGAACTCGATGAGGACATCAACGCGCTGCGTCGGGTCCGCAGCTCGGTACCGCGGCGGCTTCTGGACGTCCGCAAGGCCCTTGCAGAGCATCTGTCCGTCCCTTGCGAGTCCCTGCCCTTCGCCGCGGAGCTGCTGGAGGTCTCCGAGGAGCATCGGGAATGGACCGGCGCGATCGAGCGCGTGCTCGCACCACTGTCCCTGACACTGCTGGTGCCCACACGGCTGCTGGCGCGGGCGCAGGAATGGATCGACGGCCGGCACCTGGGGGTTCGGCTGCGGTTCGACGAGGTGTCCGCACGCTCCGTGAGCGTTCCCCCGGCACGCAGCCAGGACTCGCTGGTGCACAAGGTGACGGTGAAGCGCGGCGAGTTCCACGACTGGCTGCAGGCCCGCCTGGTCGACCGGTTCGACCTGGCGTGCGTGACCTCGGCTGCGGAGCTGGCACGCCACGAGCGTGCCGTCACGCTCGCCGGTCAGGTCAAGCACGGGCGCGGCCGCTTCGAGAAGGACGACCGTTTCCGGGTGGACGACCGCTCCCGCTGGGTGCTCGGAGATCCAGCGGCCAAGCTGGAGGTCCTCGTGGCGGCCCGGCAGGCTCGCACCGAGGAGCTGTCACGCGCCGAGGAGGCGGTCGATCGAGCCTTGCACCTGGCCGACAGCGAACGTCAACGTCGCGCCGCGCTCAAGGCCGTCCTCGAGACCGAGTGGAAGGACGTGGACCGGGAGGGTCCGACTCGACGCATCGCGGAGCTGCAGGCCAGGATCAAGGAGCTCAGCTCTGTCGATTCGGACCTCGAACAGGCCCGCCTCCGGAACGACGAAGCGGAGGAGGCGTGGCGAGAGGCACGCGAGACTGCGCGAGAGGCCGACGTCGCCGTCGACTTCGCCGAGAAGACCGAACGAGAGCTGACCGGGCAGGTCAAGGAGCTGACCGCGGTCTGCGCGCAGCACGAGCCTCTCGACGACGCCCTCCGGGCCGACCTGGACACCCGCTTTCGAGCGGTGCGCCGTTCGTCCTCCCCCAATGCCCTCGCTGACGCCGCCGAGTCAGTGCGCCACGAGGTGACCGCCCAGGCAGAGCAGGCGCAGACAGAAGCGGCCAGGGCCGCGCAGCGCTGCACGATGCTCACCACGGAGTTCTCGCGCCAGTGGGCCTCGGCAGCTGCAGACGCCTCCCCCGGGGTCGAGGACCGGGGCTCCTACCTGGCGATCTTGGAACGGATCATCGGCCAGGGACTGCCGGACCACGAAGAGCGATTCCAGACCCTGCTGCACGACCGCTCGTCCGTGCTCTTCGGCGAGCTGCACAGCGCTATCCGTTCAGCGCCGGGCGACATCACGGACCGGGTGGAGCGGATCAACACATCGCTGCGCCGCTCCCCGTTCGACGAGGGTCGGTTCCTGCGGTTGCGGGTCCGCACGCGGCGCACCGAGACGGTCACGCAGTTCTTGCGGGACCTGTCCACGGCCGCCACGCATGCGTGGGAGGATGACACCCTGGAGGACGCCGAGCGTCGCTACGCCGCCCTGGCATCGATCATGGACCGTCTCGCCTCCTCTGATCACGTGGACCGCTCGTGGCGCCGGCAGTGTCTGGACACGCGGGAGCACGTCACCTTCCTGGCCGAGGAGATCGACGCCGCCGGGGAGGTCCACGCCACCTACGACTCGGGCGCCGCGATGTCCGGCGGGCAGCAGCAGAAGCTGGTCGTCTTCTGTCTCGCGGCGGCGTTGCGCTATCAGCTGGCGGCCCCGGAGGATCCGCTGCCGGTGTACGGCACGGTGGTCCTGGACGAGGCCTTCGACAAGGCAGACGCCCGCTACACGCGTATGGCCATGGACGTGTTCGTGGAGTTCGGCTTCCAGATGGTGCTTGCGACCCCACAGAAGCTACTGCAGACGATCGAGCCCTACGTCGGTGGCATCACCACCGTGGAGAACCCGACCCGCAGGCTCACCCGTCTCGCGGACATCACGTGGGAGGACGACAAGTGAGCGCTTCCCGTCCCATCATGCTGACACCGGCCGATGCACGGGAGTCCGCCCGGGCGAAACTGATCCGTTCCCACCGGTCCTGGACGGTCGGCGAGCGCCCTGATCCGGCCTTCAGTTGCGGTCTGAGGCCGCCCACGGAGCAAGCGGTGCTCGCGGACCTGCCCAGGGCGCAGGCCTGGGTGCGTCAGTGGCGGGAAGCCGCACTGCCGGAGGACATCGAGGTGCAGTGGCAGGAGCGCACCTGGCGGAGTGTGGGCCGGCAACAGATCCCGGTCCGTCTCACGGCTCACACGGTGGAGGCTGTGGCGGCATGGGTGGGCGGAGCCCCGGCTCGGGAGCAGCGCGTGTTCGCTCAGCGGGTCGCCACGGTGCGGCGTCATGCAGAAAGGTGGGCACGATCGGCCGCCGCTCACGGTGCGCCCTGTTCCCTCCACCTTCCGGACGACGGCGCGGCTGCCCGTGAGGCATCCCCCGATGACGCAGTGACCCCTGTCCTGCGGCGCCACGCACAGCGGCTGACGGACTTGGACGAGGCGGACTTCCGGGCCGTGGTCGAGGTGCTGGACTGGCTGCAAGAGCATCCGGTGGCGGGCATGCGGCCGCGGCAGCTGCCCATCCGCGGCGTGGACTCGAAGTGGTTCGGCCGGCACCGGAGCCTGCTGGAGGCGTTGGCTGCACCGTTTCGACCATCGGCCTCGGATCCGGTCGTGGGCTCGGCGAGAGGGGTGCTCGGCGTCGTCGATTCCCATGCCCTGGTGCGGCTGCGGATCCTGGATCCGGCGCTGCGGCCGGCGGGGATCCGGGACATGGACGTACCGGTGGAGCAGGCGTCGGAGTGGGCGGTGACACCGGCGCATGTGCTGATAGTGGAGAACAGCGAAACGCTGCTGTGCCTGCCGGATGCGGCCGGGACGATCGCCGTTTGGGGGCACGGTCACGACACCACGCCGGCGTCTCTGCCTTGGTTGTCCGAGGCCGACCTGACGTATTGGGGAGATCTCGATTCGCAGGGTTTCGCGATCCTGCACCGGTATCGCGCTCGCCTGCCGCAGTTGCGCACCGTGCTGATGGACGTAGAGACCCTGGAGCAGTTCAAGGACCTGTGGGTCGCTGAACCAACGCCGTTCCGCGGTTCCCTCAGCACCTTGACCTCTGCTGAGGTCAGGGCATTGGAGCGCCTTCGAACTGCCGGCGATGTCCGCTTGGAACAAGAGCGCATCCCCTGGAGCTATGCGCTGGCTGCGTTGACGTCGCGACTGCGCCTCCTGCCCTGACACTTTGGTGGCCCCGTAGTGAGACCAGGCCGGATAGCCGGTGCAGTTGCCGGTGATCGAGCCGGTGACCACGATCCGACCCCGGCCGGAAGCGCGTCGGCGGAGCCCGGGGCCGCCTCAGACCTCCAGCAGCACCTTGATCTCGCGGCGCTCGTCCATCGCCCGGTACGCCTCGGCGGCGGCGTCGAGCGGCATGCGAGCGGTGAACACGCGGCCGGGCTGGATCTGTCCGGACTGGATGCGCTCGATCAGCTCCGGCAGGAAGCGGCGCACGGGCGCGGGGCCGCCCTCGAGGTGGATCTGCCGGCCGAAGAGGTCGGAGCCGTCGAGGGTCTGGTCGTGGGAGACGCCCACGAACCCCACATACCCGCCGTGGCGGACGGTGGCCAGCGCCTGGTCCATGGACTCCTGGGTGCCCACGGCCTCGATGACACCGTGCGCCCCGAGGCCGTCGGTGAGCTCGCGCACCTGCGCGGCGGGCTCAACGTATACCCGCGCGAGATCGAGGAGGTGCTCTACGAGCACCCGGCCGTCGCGGAGGCCGCCGTGGTGGGGGTGCCCCACCCGGAGCTCGGCCAGGACGTCGCCGCGCACGTGGTGCTCGCCCCCGGCGCGCACGCCACGGAGGACGAACTGATCCAGCACGTGAAGTCCCAGGTGGCGCCGTACAAGTACCCCCGCACCGTGAGCGTGCGGGACGGGCTGCCCAAGACCGCCACCGGCAAGATCCTCAAGCGGGGCCTGACGCCGGCGGAGTGAGCTCGATTGACCGCCGGCCGGGCACACCGCTACGAGTCCGGGAGCACGTAGTGCGCTGCGCGCCGCTCCCCACGCAGTTCGAGGAGACCCTCCTCCGTCATGCCTTTGAGCACCGTTCGCGCGGCCGTGGGCGCGATCTGGCACAGTTCCGCAGCTTTGCTGCGGGTGATGGATCCGTATTCGCGGACGTAATCGGCGATCAGCCGCCGCTGTTGGATCCGGTCGACCGGACGCAGGCGCAGGTAGGCCGCTCGATCTTCGGCCAACTCGTAGAACCGCGCGGTCAGCATGTACCGCTGTGCCCGGCCGTTCCCCCTCGATTCCAAGACGCCGGCCTCGACGAGCGCGGTGGCCGCTGCGCGCACGTCTGCCACGGGCAGTCGAAGGCGTTCCGCCGCCTCCGCCGCACCCGCAGGTCCCCCGTGCTTGATCTCGTGGACCACCCACAGCTCGGTTAGCGTGAGTGCACGCTGACCCTCGTTCTGCCGCCGGGCCAGAAAGATCAGCAGCTCCCTGTCCTCGTCACCCAAGGGGATGTCGACGATCACGGACCGCTGCGTGGAGCGGCCGTAGTCCGGCGTACCTCGGCCGGCTCGGAGCTGCGAGGCGAACATGTCCTGCACGCCCTTGCCTCGGCGCTCGACGAGCCCGGCGCGCTTGAACACATTCGCCAGGGCAGGGCTGCGGGGAGCCGAGCGGTTCAGTATGTTGGCCGGCGAAACGTCGCGGGGGAACCCGCCAGGGCTGGCGACGGAGAACGTGGACCCGGTGAGAGTCACCTGGATCGGCCCCACCTCGGCGTAATCACGGTGCACGAGGGCATTGGCGATCGACTCGCGCCGCACACTCTCGGACAGCAAAGGTACATCGACGCGGACGAGACCCACCTCCACAGGTGTGACTGAGTTCCGAAGAGTCAAGCGGGCCTCGATCTCCTCGAATGCGTTCAAGAGGGGAAGCAGCAGGTCCTCATTCGCTTCCACACCTTGGGGCCGGGAGTCCTGGAAGAGGACTTCTGCGGTCGGCGCCCACCGGCGCAAGGCCTCTGACGTGCCGAAGACAAGAATCGCGCCGAGGCTGATGCCGCCATCGGGGGTGAGGAGGTCCAACGTCCGCAGCAGTTCCACATCCGTGAGCTCCGCGAGCCCGCTGTCACCAGCCGATCGGCCAGCCAGTCGTCGGAACCGGTTGAACTCGGCTGGATCGAGGTGGCCCCACTCGGCCCCGCGCGCCTCTGCCCGGGCATAGTCCAGGCCGATGCCGTCGAACCCGGCCCGCAGGACGTCCATGGGTGTCATGGGCATGCACGCGGGGCGACCGTCCGGCCCCATGACACGCTTGACGAACAACCCCTTGCGCGTGCCGACGAACGACGATCTCGCCTGGGGAACGGTGATGACCACCACGTCTTTGCCCTCCCAAGGAACCACCTCTACGTCTATGTCCCGCGTCAAGTAGTTGGCAGGATTTCCTTGGTTTTGAATGTCGGGGTGGTGGGGT